>NZ_JASDCM010000014.1:0-102693 GCF_030407915.1 Pseudoalteromonas sp. APC 3250 | reverse complement strand
GGTGTTGTAGCAACTATCGTAGAGTAATAATTAACGTTTAAGTTAATTGTTAGAAAAAGGTCACTTAGGTGGCCTTTTTTAATGGCTGCGATTTACATCATGTGAAGGTGGCGCAGTTACCTTAGGCGTAGGTGCTTTGTAGCAACGTTCAACGAGTAATAATTAGCCTAGCTAATTAATACTAAAAAAACCCGAGCTTAGCCTCGGGTTTTTTAATGTCTGCAATTTACTTCATGTGAAGGTGGCGCTCTTACCTTAGGGGTAGGTGCTTTGTAGCAACGTTCAACGAGTAATAATTAGCCTAGCTAATTAATACGAAAAAAAACGAGCTTAGCGTCGGGCTTTTTAATGTCTCAAGAAAAATACAGGTTTCAGGTATTAGGTGCGAGGCTTCAGGCAGAGCAAAGCGGTATTAATTTGATCATCGTAGTATGGGTTGAGTTTTATCGAACTCAGAGGATAAAGCATGAAGGTGGCGCACTTACTTAGGCATCGGTGCTTTGTAGCAACTATCGTAGAGTAATCATTAGTTGTAATGCATTAAGCATTAATAAAACCCGAGCTCAGTCTCGGTTTTTTTATGCCTGAGGTAAAATGTAATTATTAATGTTATCGCTGTAACAAAGTAGGAGTATGGACTTAATTAGTTAGTAACCAGCACTCTTACGTAATTCATCAAGCATATCTTGGTTACCCATCATTTCGTCAAGCGTTGCCCTGACTGCATTGTCAGAGGTATTGTCATAAACTGAAAGTAGATGTTGCGCCATTTGCTTCGTATAACCACCTTGTTTATTTTGAGCTTGGTAGTATTGCGCCATCAACCCTTGTGCAGCTAAGCGACGGATATAATCATTCGAGTCTTGCTCTAACAAGTTTGTAAACTGCTCTGCAAGGCGGTAATCAAGTACCGGTGTTTGAGTTGATAACTCAACAGCTTGAATTTTAAATTTTTCGTCACTACTGTTGTTCGCTAAATTTAAAATGTTACCCACTACTTCATAGTCATACTCAGGCATAGTAGATTTATTTAGAATATACATATTCATTTGCAGTTGGCTCAGTGCAGCTAACCTATTTAAATCAGAGATGCTTGGATCTAAAGTTTGCTCTCTTAATTGAGAGTTTATTTGTTTAGCATAATCAGGTTCTGATTTGATCCTTAAATCATAGTCTTCTGGTAAATCTGCATAAAAGCTATAAAGAGGATTTTGCTCACGTCGTTTTTCATCTTCTTGCTGCTGTTTTTCCTCTAGTACGTCAAGAACAAGCTCCTTAAATTCGTCGGTATCTTGTTCTTGATAAGAGTCATTAGCGTGCAGTTTTAAGTTTGCTATTTTGCGTTGTAGCGAACTTACTTTCTTGCTTAGTTCGTCAATTAGGGCTTCATTTGATTGCTGGTATTCTGCAGGAGTACTAATAGAAACTGTGGAGCTTAGCTGTTGCTGGTTGGGTTTATTAAGCGAACTGGCCTGATCTTTAAAAAATGTTCCGTAGCATGAAATTACCAAGGCAAGTGTTGCTATAGCAATAGTTCCTTTGTTTATAGTCATAAAATAATCAGCCTCTAAAATGGGTAATTTATCTGTTTTCGAAATATAAGTCTGTTAAAAAGTGTGTTAAATGAGGGTTAAATATACGGGTTAATTAAGAATGCGGGGCGTGAGTGGCGAAATACGGTGTTTAAAGTGGCTATAAGCGCTAGACCTAAGCCTAGCGCGTAAAGCTTAATGAGATTTTGCGTATTGCTCAGCTTGCTTCCACACTCTTAGCGTATTGCCGCTTAAAATCTTTTTAATATCGCTATCGCTGTAGCCTCTATCCATTAAGCCTTGTACAAGGTTTGGGTAGCTAGACACATCTTTTAAACCGATAGGCAGTGAGTCACCTACGCCGTCGTAATCAGAGCCAATACCAACATGCTCTATACCAATTAACTTCACAACGTGATCAATATGATCAAGCACTTGCTCTAAGCTTGCAAATGGGTAAGGGTTTTTAGCGCGGTACATCGCATCAAAATCTTTACTTAACTTAGTACCATCTTTTTTTACCGCTTCTTTTTTACTTTTTAACTGTTTGCCCCACGTACCTGCTTTAGCAGTAACAAAGCTTGAACCAAAGTTAATTTGAATAACACCACCGTTCTTTTTAAGAGCTAATAACATGTCGTCATTCATATTACGCTCAAAACCTGGTGTGTATTTACGTAGTGATGAGTGTGATGCAATCACAGGGGTGTTAGACAGTTCCATCACTTGATAAAACGCATCGTCCGAGATATGAGACACATCAATCAGCATGCCGATATTATTCATCTCTTTTACTAGTTCTTTACCAAATGGGCTTAGGCCTTTCCACTTGCGACGAATATCGTATGATGAGTCAGAAATATGGTTGCTTTGCGAGTGAGCAAGGGTGATATAGCGCACACCACGGTCAAAAAAATGCTGTAGGTTGTTTAAATCGCCTTCAATGGGTGAGCCGTTTTCCATGCCCATAGCAATCGACATTTTACCTTGCTTAAATTGTGCTTCGATATCGCTTGTTGAGCTGGCAATGGCAAACTTGTCAGGTGCACGTTGTGCAATTGCTTCCATACCATCAATCAATTGATTCGCTAATTGAAAGCTTTTGCCTTTGCCTTCAAACTCTAAATGAGCAGGAATATAAATCGACATAAATGGCGCGTTTAAACCGCCTTTTACTGCACGAGGGTAATCAAAATCGCCGCCATCAGTAGCTTTAGTTACATCAGCCCATTTTGCGTGAATACGGTAAGGTACATCAATGTGGGTATCGATTAAAATGGTATCGTGTGCAAGCTTAATTGCTTTATCCGAGGGATTAATTTCTGCGTGTACTGCACCTGTTAATGCAATCGACATTGCAATAACTATTGAGCTTAGTTTTATCATTTATAATGGCTCTTTAAGTTAAAAAAGCCATTGTCTATTTTTACGCCGTGTCTGACAAGTTTACTCGTCGAATTGCGCTTCACTTTGTAGTGCTTTGAATTCACTTTTAGAAATTATGGTGACCGACTCATGTAGCTCAGAGAAAAATACCATAGCTTCGCCGCTTTTTAATTGCTGATTTACTTGCGCTACTTTACTTTCAATACTGAACTCTTGTTCGCCATAGTCAGTGCCTTCGCGCAAAACGTAGCTTTCAATTAGGTTGTACAGTGTGTCTTTATCAAGTTGTTCAAAAGGAATAATCATAGCCACTCTTTATCGGTGTTATTAAATACACATTGCTTAAAATAATCAGGCACCACTTGCTCTAACCAAAACACGGGTTTAAATGGGTTGTTACCGCTAATAAAACCTACGTGGCCGCCCTTCTCTGAGATACGCAGCGTAACATGCTCACTCACATTCTGACTACTTGGAACTGCTTTAATCGACAGCATAGGGTCGTCTTTGGCATGAATAATTAGTGTGGGTGTCGCAATATCTTTTAAATACGGCATGGCACTGGCTTTTTTGTAGTAGTCGTGCGCATTTTCAAAGCCATGTAGCGGTGCTGTAAGCTGGTTATCGAACTCTAATAAATCGTCAATTTCCATTAACTGATCGGTGGTGATCGGTATTTGCTGTTTAATTTGTGGTAGTTTGCGTTGCATCGACTTTTTCATCCGATCGAGCAAATATTTTTGGTAAATTTTACCTAAGCTTTTACGAATAACATCACTAGATGATGACAAATCATAGGGCGCAGATATCACGGCGGCTGCACTAAGCGGGCAGTGAATGTGTTCTTCCCCTAAGTATTTAGCCAGCACATTACCACCCAATGAAAAGCCAACCGCCACAATCGGGCGCTTTGGAAATTGCTGTTTTAAATGGTTTATAAAAAAAGCTAAATCGGCAGTGTCGCCACTATGGTAGGCTCTTGGCAGGCGATTGACTTCGGTTGAGCAGTTTCTAAAGTGCATTAGCACCACTGCAAACCCTTGCTTTTTTAATGCTTTCATCATGCCTTTGGCATAAAAACTATTTATGTTGCCTTCAAGTCCATGAAGTACCACTGCGAGCGGCGCCGTTTCGTTATGCGGGAGTGACCAAGCAAGCTCAATAAAGTCACCATCGGGTGTATCAAGTTGCGCAAGTTCGTAGCGAGTATGGTGAAAAGGGCGAAAAAAACGCGGCATTATGGTTTGAACGTGTCGGTTGGTCATCCACCATGCGGGTTTGAACTTAGGGATCATGTCTGTACTACGCACTTTGCAATAAACGAAGCGCTAGTGTAGCAAATTTTTTATATTTAAAAATAAAAAGCGCCTAATCAGTAAACTAATAAGGCGCTTTGTGCGTCGTGCTTAATGCTGTTCTTTAATATCTGCATCGTGTACTTTTTTCATGAAAAAATACACAAAGAAGAGGCATAAACTAATAACGACGCCTAAAAATCCAAATGATAAAAATAGTACTGGGTCGCTAAAAAAATCTCTAAAGAATACGTCCATAATGGCCTCCTGATGTCTATGGGTTAATCATAGGCTGGCTTGGCAGGGCTTGATATGATCCAGATCAAGCTATTTAAAAGATTATAAAATGGGCAATGCAGATGTTGATTTTGATCAATAAAGTTAAGTCGATTTTGCACTTTTTAGTAAATTATCTGCGATTTTTTAATCACTTTTATAATAAAGATGGTCAGCAAAGTTCAGCTTTGAATAACCGTTGCTTTGTTTTAGGTTAAATAAAATAAACCTAGTGTTAAATATATTTGACATGGCTAAAGAGTGAACTTATAGTTTTAAAGTCAAAAATATTTTACTTGGGGTTAGCTTTATATGACTCGTTCAGAGCACTTTAAAGAATTTTTACAAAGCATAAGTTTTAGAGAACTGACGCTGAGTATCGATTTACTAGTAAGCGTGTACATATCTTACTTTTATGTAAACAGCCTAATGAATGCGAGTACGCAGCAGCTTAGTTCTGTTTCTTGGTTATCTGGTTTATTGCTACAGGTGTTAATTTATTCTGTGATACTTATAGTATTGAGCTATTTATTACTTTCATTTATCAGTGATAATGAATTAAATCAGCCACCTGATGTGAGAGAAAAGCAAATAAATTTAGTGGGTTATAAATATAAGGCCATAATATTACAGACGGGAATTTGTGTTGCTATTGTTCAGTATCAAATTGAAGCTAATAACTGGGGCCCAGCCATTGAATATAATATTCCATACTTACCAATGCACGTCATGGTAGGTGCTTTTTTGATTGCCGAAATAGTCAACTATATAGCGCAGCTTTATAAAGGTAGAACGGGTAATATTTATGAGTGAGTATGTAATAACTAACTCTATTCGAACATTACGCTTTTTACGCGATGAAATGACGCAAAAGCAATTAGCAGATGCTATTGGTGTAACTCGGCAAACGGTAATGGCAATTGAGGCAAATAAATATTCACCCTCTCTAGAAGTGGCTTTTAAAATTTCTATAGTTTTTAACTTGCCATTAGAAGAGGTGTTTCAATACAAAGCCAAAGATATGCAGCTTGGTTTATAAAACAAACCAAAGTAACCACGTATATTACGAGCTAATATTCATAATATAAGTGATATGATGAAAATAATGGTGAAAAATCATGCCAAATATTTATCGCTGTTATTGGGCGTTGAACAGGCTGTTAAATCCATACTATTAACTACATCAATCAATATTATTTGTTGCTGCTTTTCTAACTTCAACTCGGCGCCGAGAAGTGCTTTTCGAATTGCGGCGTAATCGGTAATCTCGTTTTGAATTGTTTTTAAATAGGCGCGGGTAGTACGTAGAGGCTTTAATACCTGCTGCTCAAATTCACTAATAGATTGTTCAAGCTTGCTCAGCTGTGTTTGGTTAATAGCTAGATTGAGAGAATCTAAGTAATACAGCAACAAGCATAGGTTGACGTTTTTACCTTGCAGGTTTTGGTAATCTAACAGGCGCGCTTGCATGCCATCTTCGCTATAAAGCTGACATGCAAACTGCCAAAAATCGTTGCTGTTAAGCAAGTTCATCGGCGAATGCCTGTTCTTTTTGTTCCATCTCTTCAAGGGCCATTAATAACTCTTCTTCAACATTATTAAGCTTAGGCGTAAGTGTGGCTTGCTTGGTAATTAGCTCTTTGAGCTTAGCTTTATTTTCATCGTTATAAAGTGTGTTATCGCCGAGCGCCTCTTCAACGTCAGCTAATTCTGCAGCAAATTTATCCAATTGTTTTTCAAGCTTTTCAATTTGCTTTTTAAGCGGTTGAATCGCTTTTCTAAACTCGGCCTCTAAGCGCTTTTGCTCTTTTCGGTTTACTTGTGAGTGGGCTTTTGGCTCGTCATCGGTGTCGCTTTTAGCGGCTTCTTTATTAGCATTAAGCAGCCACTGATAATACGCGTCTAGGTCGTAACCAAACTGAGTAACTTCGCCGTTATCAACTAAGTAAAATTCATCAGCGGTGTTTTTAAGCATGTGGCGATCATGCGATACCGTGACCATAGCGCCTTCAAAGCCTTGTAATGCCATAACCAATGCGTGGCGCATTTCTAAATCAAGGTGGTTGGTTGGCTCATCGAGTAACAGTAAGTTTGGCTTTTGATAGACTAACATAGCTAGCACTAAGCGCGCTTTTTCGCCGCCTGAAAAAGGGGCAACAGGGTCGAGTGCTTTATCGCCTACAAAGGCAAAGCCGCCTAAAAAGTCACGCAGTGATTGTTCGCTGGCTTTAGGGTTTAAACGTTGCAGATGAGTGACGGCACTGGCTTTTAAATCAAGTGATTCCAATTGATGCTGCGCAAAGTAGCCAATGTTTAACCCCTGATGCTGAAACACTTCACCTGCTTGAGGTTGTAAGTCACCAGAGAGCAGCTTAATAAGTGTTGATTTACCTGCGCCATTTCTACCAAGCAGCGCGATACGGCTACCTGGCACTAAGTTCAGCTTAATACTGTTTAAAATGGTCACATCACCATAACCGGCTTTAGCTTTGTCGAGTGTCATTAGCGGGTTAGGCAGAGCGGTTGGCTCGGCAAATTCAAAATCAAATGGCGAGTCAGCATGTGCAGGGGCAAGTTTTTCCATGCGTTCTAGCGCTTTAACGCGGCTTTGTGCCTGTTTGGCTTTACTGGCTTTAGCTTTAAAACGAGTAATAAATTGCTCTAAGTGGGCAATTTGATCTTGTTGTTTTTCAAACATGGCTTGTTGCTGTAATAAACGCTCAGCTTTTTGGCGTTCAAACTGCGAGTAATTGCCTTTATATACATTGATAAGTTGTTTATCTATATGCCAAATTTGATCAACCACCGCATCTAAAAACTCTCGGTCATGAGATATCAGTACCAATGTACCAGTGTAGGCACGTAAAAAACGCTCAAGCCAATACACAGCATCTAAATCAAGGTGGTTTGTAGGCTCATCCAGTAACAGCAAGTCGGCATCGCGAATAAGCGCTTGGGCTAAGTTTAAACGCATACGCCAACCACCCGAAAATGCACTTACTGGGTTTTCTATTTGGTTATTAGCAAACCCTAAGCCATGTAATAGCTCTCCTGCCTTGGCTTCTATGCTATAGCCTTTAATATTTTCAAGCTGAATATGCACTTTAGCTTGAGTGTCGCCATCATTGGTTTGCTCAGCTTCACGCAAAGCAATTCGTAGCGCATAATATTCAGGGTGGCCTTGCAGTACGTAATCTATAGCGCTTATTTCAAGGGCGGGGGTTTCTTGTTTTACTGAGGCCAGTGACCAATCTTTAGGAATACTGCAATTACCGCCATCCAACGAAAGCTCAGACTTTAATAAACTAAATAGCGTTGACTTACCACAGCCATTAGCACCAACAAGGCCTACTTTGTGCTCTGGAAATAATGTAGCCGATGCATTTTTTAATAAAGCTTTGCCACCGCGAAGCAGTTCTATTTCTGAGATTTGGATCATAAATACGTTACTTTACTGTGCCTTGATTGAATTGCAGCCATTATAACACGGATCTTATTAGCTATATCAATCGTATCAAGTAGGCAAATATTGCGATAAAATAACGTCAGTTAAAATGGTAGGAAAAACGAAGTGAAACATAAAAAACGATTTATTGCTGGAGCAACGTGTCCTGAGTGTAAAACCATGGATATGTTAATGCTCTACAAAGAGCATGACGTAGAAAAAGTTGAATGTATGCAGTGTGGTCATAAAATGGCTCAACCAGAGCAGGCTGTGCAGGCATCAACACGCCAATTTGAACAGATCATTGGCGTGTTTAATCCAGGCGACTAAACCTAAACAGTTTAGTAATGCGGTGGCGGAGGCTCCGGCATATTCGACATCATAGGTTGCGATGCTTGCGACTCTTTAAGCTTTTCAGCCAGCAACTCGGTTTGGCGCTTTATTTTTGCCAACTGTTGCTGGTGAACTTTTATTTCATCATTCAAAATTTCAATTGTTTCGTCTTGAAAAGCCACTTTAGCCTCAAGTTCCATTAGCCGATGTTCAATTGTGTTCATTTGGTTCTCGTATAATAAAGCGCTCAGCGATTCCGCTCGAGCTTTCAGTTAACAATGATTTACCGTTATCTGTAAATGCCACATCAAGTACCACTGCCGATTTGGGCTTACTGCCTTCTCGCGGAGTGACTTGCCATGTTTGAATTTTTTCACCGCTGGTTAGCTGCCATAAATCAACCCGTTTATTGGGTGAACCGGTTGCTAATAAAGTGCCTTGATCGTTAAAGCGCACTGCGGTAAAAATTTTCTGACGCGCAATATACTTTAGTTTACTAACAAGGTCACCTGTAGTCAGCTTCCATACATTTGCTTGTGCCATACTGTCGGCGGTAAAAGCATAGCGCCCTTGAGGATCTAAAGCGACCTGCGTTACTCGGGTTGGGTGATTAAAGCGATGAACTACTTGCCCACTTTGAGTATCCCATAAGTAGGCAACATAATCGTTAGAGCCGCTTAGTGCATAGCGCCCGTTGGGTGATAGGTCAACGGTATTTACTTTTTCTTGATGGCCTAAAAATTCAATGCGCCTACCTGTGTTAAGGTTTATAAATACCACAACGCCATCGCTGCGCCCGTAAACAACACTTTGGCCTTGGTTGCTAATGGCAATATCGCGAATGCTGGCTTTTTGTATTTTATAAAAGCCTTTATTTTTGCCGGTGGCAATATCCCAGACCGCAAAGGTGGTTTTTTCGGCGGTAACAGCCACGCTATTATCAAAAGCAATGGCTACGGCATAAACTAAGCTATCTTCAGCCTGCTGTTGAAACCATTGGTATTTAAGCGCTTGCTGTTGATTATCCCAAAGGGCGACCCCATGATGGATAGAAGACACTAAGCTGTATTGACCATCGTGCGATAACGCAGATGAAAAGGCGCCCTGTGCAGTGTGCTCAAAACTGGCCACTGCTTGTTGTTTTTCATCACTACATGCAATTGTTAATAAACAGCAAGTGGCGACTAAAAAAGTACGAAATAACGACATATTACAGGTATTTCCTCTTAACTCTTAGTGACTGAGAGGTTAGACTAGGTCTCGTTAAACGCCTAGGTTGTTTGTCTAATCACTGGATATGTTTTTAGTTTAGCTATTAAACAAGCAGCCTACCATGTAGGCCGTTAATCTTTAACTAGTAATATTACAATAAATGGCAACTGCAAAGTGTGTCGGAGATTTAAAATGAGAAAGACGATTAAATTGTCATTGATTGCAGCGTCAGTTTTAGCGCTTACAGCTTGTAATCAAGAAGCAAAAAAAGAGCAAGCAGACGTTAAGCTAGATACTGTAGCACAGCAACAAGCGTACGGTATTGGTGCATCAGTAGGTAACTTTTTAAATAAAGATCTAGCGGATAAAAAAGAAATTGGTATTGAATTAGACCAAGCTTTATTAATGCGAGGCTTTGAAGATGCACTTGCGGGTAATGCAAAAATTGACGAAGATAAAATTCGTGAAGTACTAACAGCATTAGACGAATCAGTGCGTACTAAACAAGAAGAAAAAGCAAAAGTAGAGTCTGAAAAAAGCAAAGCTGAAGGTGAAAAATACCTAGCTGATAACGCTAAAAAAGAAGGCGTGATGGTTACTGAGTCTGGTTTACAGTACGAAGTAATGAGCGAAGGCGAAGGCGCAAAACCAGTAGCAACTGATGTGGTTAAAGTACATTATAAAGGCACATTGTTAGACGGTACTGAGTTCGATAGCTCTTACTCACGTAACGAGCCGACAACGTTCCCACTAAACCGTGTAATTCCAGGTTGGACTGAAGGTTTACAACTTATGCCTGTAGGGTCTAAGTACAAATTTACTATTCCTTCAGACCTTGCTTACGGCGATCGTGATTTAGGTAAAATTCCTGCTAATTCAACACTTATTTTTGAAGTTGAATTATTAGAAATTCAAAATGATGCAGAAGCTGCCGCTGCAGAATAAGCGTTATAGATAATAAAAAAGGGACCTTAGGTCCCTTTTTTATTACGTTGAATAACTAATTAGTCAGTGTGATTAGAAAATAAGTTATCAATCAGCTCATCTTCAAGTGCAAAGCGCGCTTCGAGTGCTTCACCCATTACTGAAAGATCGTTATCAAAGCCTTCTAGTAAATCTTCAGCGTCTACCTCAGCGTACTTATCGTTGAAATCCAGAGCGATGTCAGTGGTATCTGAAATACGTGGGTATATCGTATTAGCGAGTTGCTGGCTTTCTAGGCCTTTCTTTTCGCAGGCTTTAGCAATATCGTCGTACACTTCAAAGTGGCCGGCAGATAAATAATCCATTAAAATTTGGCAAAATGCCTGAATTTGTGATGGTTCAGGCAAAGACTGATCTTTTTTCTCATAAGGTGAAAAGCCTGCAATTTTACAGTAAAGCACAATCAACTCTTGGCGTTCGTTTAACCAATTATCGATGACCGTATGGCTACCCCCCCACTTTTGTTGAGCTTTTTCTACACGCTTCAGCATAATTCTTCTCCTAAGCTGGGTTGGATTTTTTAAATTAAAAATAAAACTTATGTTATCCAAGATATATTTAATTGGCGTGTATATCAACAAGTAAAATAGATGTAATACCAGAGGGAATTTTGTTTAAGGGTATAAGTTGTAAGTAATTTATTCCAGGCAAGAAAAAACCACCTATTACGGTGGTTTAATTTCTTTATTAGACTTGTTTAAACAAGCATTCTTATTTTTATTAGAGATTTTTATTATTTTTATATTAACAATTTTTGTTATTGTTTTGTTAACGCGGGAGATACAATATCAAGCTTTTTTAGATGTTGCAAATAGTTTAATGAAAAGTTTTTATTATTAACGTTTGTTTGGTTGTTTTATGTACAAAGCAACATGAAAATTAAAAATTACTTGATCTAGCGCTACTCTGTAGCGATTTAATCGCTTAGCGATAGAGGGGGCGTGAATATGGTGGTACAATCTTGCACAATTTCTAAAAGCCCTAGGACTCTATACGCTATGAGCGAATTAAAAAACGACCGTTATTTACGTGCCCTTGCCAAGCAACCTGTTGATGTCACGCCGGTATGGATGATGCGTCAAGCAGGACGTTATTTACCTGAATACCGTGCTACACGTGCACAAGCGGGCGATTTTATGAGCCTGTGTAGAAATGCTGAGTTAGCCTGTGAAGTAACATTACAGCCTTTGCGCCGTTACCCATTAGATGCAGCTATTTTGTTTAGTGATATTTTAACTATTCCCGATGCAATGGGATTAGGCTTGTACTTCGAAACAGGCGAAGGCCCTAAGTTTGAACGCCCAATTTCGTCACTAGCTGATGTTAAAAAAATTCCTAAACTCGATCCTACCGATGAGCTTGGCTATGTAATGAACGCAGTGAGCACTATTCGTCGTGAACTTAAAGGCGAAGTGCCATTAATTGGTTTTTCTGGTTCGCCTTGGACACTTGCAACTTACATGGTTGAAGGTGGTAGCAGTAAAGTATTTGGTAAAATCAAAAAAATGGCGTTTGCTGAGCCGCAAACACTGCATTTATTACTCGATAAACTAGCTGATTCGGTGATAGATTACTTAAACGCGCAAGTTAAAGCGGGTGCGCAATCGCTAATGGTATTTGACTCATGGGGCGGTGTACTAAGCCCGCGTGATTACAACGAGTTTTCATTGCAATACATGCATAAAATTGTTGATGGCTTAATTCGTGAATACGATGGCCGTAAAGTACCGGTTACTTTATTTACCAAAAATGGTGGTCAGTGGATTGAAGCGATTGCCGCAACGGGCTGTGACGCAGTAGGTTTAGATTGGACTATTAACATTGGTGATGCTAAACGTCGTGTTGGCGATAAAGTAGCACTGCAAGGTAATATGGACCCATCAATGCTTCATGGTACGCCTGATCGTATTCGCCAAGAGGTTGGTACTATTTTAGAAGACTTTGGTACTGGCAATGGCCATGTATTTAATTTAGGCCACGGTATTACACCAGATGTTGACCCAGAAAATGCCGGTGTATTCATTAACGCCGTGCATGAATTAAGTGCGCAATATCATAAATAGTTTCTAAATAACGATGAGTTATTAAAAAAGCCCGCTTGATTCAAGCGGGCTTTTTGTTACCTAGTGCTTGATATTACTTAAACAAGCGATTTAAACCATTTAACGCCGCAACTCGGTAGGCTTCTGCCATCGTTGGGTAGTTAAACGTGGTATTTACAAAGTAGTCGATGGTGTTGCCACCATTTTTTTGTTCCATAATAGCTTGGCCAATATGCACAATTTCAGAGGCACGCTCACCAAAGCAGTGCACGCCGAGTACTTCTTTGGTTTCAGTGTGAAATAATATTTTTAAACTGCCCACATCGGTGCCTGCAATTTGCGCGCGGGCTAAATGTTTAAATTGCGCACGTCCCACTTCATACGGTACTTTTGCAGCAGTTAATTGTTGCTCTGTTTTACCGACAGAACTCATTTCAGGGATAGTATAAATACCGGCTGGAATATCAATAATCAGCTTTTCATCACAATTACCACACGCGATGGCATCTGCGGCAATTCGACCTTGATCAAAGGCAGCACTAGCAAGGCTTGGATAGCCAATAACATCACCTACCGCGTATACATTGTCTACTTCTGTTTGGTAGGTTTCGTTTACTTTTATCTGTCCGCGGCTATCTGCTTTTAAGCCAATGGCTTCTAAATTAAGGGTGTCAGTGTTACCGGTTCGGCCATTGGCAAATAAAATACAGTCAGCTTTAACACGTTTGCCCGATTTTAAATGCATAACAACGCAGTCATCACGGGTTTCAATGCGATCAAACTCTTCGTTATGACGAATTACAATACCGCTATTCCAAAAGTGATAGCTTAATGCATCAGATATTTCAGCATCCATGAACGCCAATAAGCGATCGCGAGTATTCACTAAGTCGACTTTGGCACCTAGCCCTTTAAAGATAGACGCATATTCACAACCAATTACACCCGCGCCGTATATAAGTACGCGATGAGGGTCGTGTTCAAGGCCTAAAATAGTGTCACTTTCGTAAATTCGTGAGTGGGTGAAATCAACCCCTGGTGGGCGATAAGGTCGTGAGCCGGTAGCAATAACAATCGTTTGTGCAGTAAGGCGCTCAGTAGAACCGTCATTACGTCTAATTTCAATAGTGTGCTTATCAACAAAGCTAGCGTCGCCTTGAAACATATGAATGCGGTTACGATCGTAAAAACTGCTGCGTAAGTTTGACTGCTTTGAAATTACCGAACTGGCATGGCGTAAAATATCAGGAAAGGTAAGTCTTACCGGACGCTCGCCTACGTTAAATAAAGGATTTGCTTTGTATTCAATGTAGCGACTAACAGAATGACGAAGTGCCTTTGAAGGAATGGTACCCCAATGTACACAGCCACCACCCACGGCTGTTTGGCGTTCAATAACCGCTACTTTTTTGTTACTTTTAGAGAGGTTCATAGCGGTCCCTTCACCGCCAGGACCCGTGCCAATAATGATTGCATCATATTGGTATGTCACGGGTACTTTTTTCTTTTCTGGTTGTTTGGCCACAGCCACTCCTATTTTAACTAAAAGAGGCTTTTAATAACCTCGCATTAAGTGCTAGCCATGCCTGTTTTTGTGTTTCCCAGGCGGCCTCAAGCTCGTGATATTGTGCCATTAATGCCGACTTTTCACACTGCTTTGCCATATTATTTTTTTTAGCTTCCAACACTTGTTTTTGTAATGAGCAATAATTTTGCAGTTTTTTAAGCAACAAATCGTACTCTTGTTGTAATAATGTAAGCTTATCTTGCGCTAAAGGCAATTTTGCGAGGCGACCTTGTGTTTTGCTCATCAAGGTTTCTGCTTTAGCTTTTTCTATGCGCTCAACCGGTGTGCGCTTTAATTTACTCGCTAAACCAAGTGCAGCTAACGAGCGGATCATCCATTTAGTTGGGTCGTAATGAAACCACTTAATGCCGTTGCGGTAATCGCTAGCAAAAATATGATGAAAGTTATGATAACCCTCCCCATAAGTAAATAAGGCTAAAAAGCCGTTATCGCGTGCGGTATTTTTTTCTGTGTAAGGGCGAGAACCCCAAATGTGCGCAACAGAGTTAATAAAAAAGGTAAAATGCTGGCTCAGTACTAAACGAAGTAGTCCCGCTAGTAATAACATGCCCCACACATCACCTAACATTAAACCTAATACCAGTGGTAAACCAACATTCATGGCAACTACCAGCTTTAAGTAATGTTTATGTTGCCACATCACTATTTTATTGCGTTGTAGGTCGCGGCAATTGCTGTAATCACCGTAGCTATCGCCTTGGTAGTCGCGCAGCATCCAGCCTATGTGACTATACCAAAAGCCGTTGGTAGCGGCATAAGGGTCTTTTACAGGGTCATCAACTTGACCGTGGTGAATACGATGATCGCTGCTCCAATGCAGCGCACTGTTTTGCAAAGCAAACGCGCCGCCTAAGGCAAAAATAAATTCAACGACCGGGTGTGCGTTGTAGGTTTTGTGCGCCCATAAACGATGGTAACCCGCAGTGATCGATAATCCTGCAAAAAACATGCAAGCTACAAAAGCAGCCCATTGTGTGCCTGTAAAGCCATAGTTAAACCCATACCAAGGTACAAGTGTAACAGCAGCCAAAAACGTCAGGCTAAAGAACAGGACGTTGGTCCATATAAGTGGTGGTTTTTTCATCTTTCTCATTTCTCAGCGTACAACTGTACGCTAAAATAATATTTCAATCTGCTGCCGTCAAGTATTAGACTGTACTATTAGCTATTTTTTTAATTAAAAATTTATTACAAATTCATTCAGGGAGCTGTTGATGTCGGGCGTTAGAGCACAACAGAAACAAAAAACACGACAAGCATTAATAGAAGCTGCTTTTAATCAGCTTAGTGCTGATCATAGCTTTTCAAATTTGAGCTTGCGTGAAGTAGCGCGCGAAGCGGGTATTGCGCCCACCTCTTTTTACCGTCACTTTAAAGATATGAACGAGCTAGGTTTAACCATGGTTGATGAAGCGGGTTTAACGCTGCGTCAGCTGATGCGTCAAGCTCGTAGGCGAATAGCCAGTGGCGGCAGTGTAATAAATACGTCAGTGGTTACTTTTATGGAGTTTATTGATAACTCTAGTAATCAATTTAGGTTATTGCTGCGTGAGCGCTCGGGTACCTCAAAAGCATTTAGAGCGGCTGTAGCACGTGAAGTGAAACACTTTATTTTAGAGCTTGCTCATTATTTAGAAAGTGAAACGCCCTGTGATGCGATTCATGCGTATATTCAGGCAGAGGCTATGGTTACGTTGGTATTTAATGCTGGCGCCGAAGCGCTAGATATTGAAGGTCAGCAACGCGATGAATTAATTGAGCGAGTTATTTGGCAGTTACGCTATATTACTCGTGGTGCGTCAAATTACGTACGCGCAGAAAAGAAAGAGTAAATATTAAAAAAAGTTAAAATAAGCACTGTACTTTACGGTGCTTGTTAATTTAAACGCCACGCCCTCTGAGGTTGGATTTTTTATCTCTTTTTTATCTATTTGTTGAATTTTAAATCCCTTAAAAGTCTTGTGCAATTATTTTTATGGCATTTTTATGCTTGCACCTATTGCGCTGCAATGATAAAAATAAGCCTCATTGGACACACACACAAGAAAACAAATGCAAACTAATCGTTTAATTACACTAAAACTAAACCTCTTACTGCTGTGGCAAGTGAGCGGGGATTAGTGTGTTTGCATTGAGCTAAACAACAAAACCCCGCAATTGCGGGGTTTTTTTTATCTCGCTGCAGGGATAAATCGAAATTTGGGTAACACAGGAATGAGGGGCAGTTATGCAAGAGCAAGATAAAGTATGGATTTTTGATACCACCTTACGCGATGGCGAACAGGCACTTAAAGCAAGCCTGACTGAAGATGATAAAATTCAACTAGCGCATACCATTAGCCGCTTAAATGTGGATGTCATGGAAGTGGGCTTTCCGGTTTCGAGCCCCGCTGACTTTCGCTCAGTGCAGCGAATTGCCACTGAAGTAAAAGGCCCTATTATTTGTGGCTTAGCACGCTCGGTTGCCAAAGATATTGAAGCCTGTGGCGAGGCACTTCGCAGTGCACAGCAAAGCCGTATTCACACTTTTATTGCAACCAGCCCTTTACACCTTGAGCATAAACTACGTATGAGCTTAGATGATGCAACCGCGATGGCGGTTAAATCAATCAAGCTTGCCCGTAATTACACTGATGATGTGGAATTTTCATGTGAAGACGCAGGACGTACACCACATTGGGATTTATGCAAAATTGTTGAGCAAGCTATTAATGCCGGTGCATCCACGATTAACTTGCCAGATACCGTCGGTTTTGTAACGCCAGATGAATACGCAGCAATGATCCGTCATTTAATGAACAACGTGCCAAATATTGATAAAGCCCGTTTAAGTGTGCATTGCCATAACGACTTAGGCTTAGCCGTTGCTAACTCTGTTGCTGCCGTTCAAGCCGGTGCGCGCCAAATCGAATGCACCATTAATGGTATAGGGGAGCGCGCGGGTAATTGTTCACTTGAAGAAGTGGCGATGATCATGAAAATGCGCAAAGACCATTTAAACGTATATACCGATATAAAAAGCGAAGAAATTTACCGCGCCTCTCGCCAAGTAGCCAAAATTTGTAATATGCCGGTACAGCCAAATAAAGCGATTGTTGGCGAAAATGCGTTTGCCCACAGTTCAGGTATTCACCAAGATGGTGTATTAAAAGCGCAAAATACCTATGAAATTATGTCACCTGAAAGTGTGGGTGTGCCAAGTAATCAATTAAATATGACCTCGCGTTCAGGGCGTCATGTTATAGAGCATCGCTTAGAAGAATTAGGTTATCAAAAATCTGATTACGACATGGATAGCTTATACCAAAGTTTCGTTGCGTTAGCTGACCAAAAAGGCACAGTATATGACTACGACCTAGAAGCAATGATTTACTTTAATCAAATCAGCGACAAAGATGAAAAATATCAATTAGAGTTTGTTCACTCTACGTCGAACTCTCAATCGGTAGCCAGCTCAACGATAGGTTTGTTGATTGATGGCGAAGCAAAACAAGAAGCGGCCACAGGTAACGGCCCGGTAGAAGCCTCATTTGCAGCCATTGAGCGCTTAACTGGTATGAGCGTTGAAATGATTGAATACAATTTAGAGGCCACCGGCCAAGGTGCTAGCTCATTAGGACAAGTGAATATTATTGCTAAATATGATGGCCGTCCTTATCACGGTGCCGGTATTGCGGCCGATGTGGTCGAAGCCTCAGTACGCGCTATGGTTCGGGTTTATAACTTAATTTATCGAGCACAAAAAGTGTCTGATTTAAAACAACAAAGGAAAGCAGGATGAGTAAAACACATTACAGCGTTGCCGTATTAGCGGGCGACGGTATTGGCCCAGAAGTTATGGCAGCTGCAGAGCAAGTGCTTGATGCAGTCAGTGATAAGTTTGGCTTTACTCTGAACCGTGAACACCATGCTATTGGTGGTGCTGCCATTGATGAATTTGGCAAAGCACTTCCTGATACGACCTTAAAAGCGTGTGAAAACGCCGATGCTATTTTATTTGGTTCCGTGGGTGGCCCTAAGTGGGAACATTTACCACCTAATGACCAACCGGAGCGCGCGTCACTGTTACCACTGCGCAAGCACTTTGGTTTGTTTTGTAACTTACGCCCTGCTCAGTTGTTACCCGCATTAAGCGCTGCATCACCACTACGTGCTGATATTAGCGAAAAAGGCTTTGATATTTTATGTGTGCGCGAGCTAACGGGTGGTATTTATTTTGGTGAGAAAGGTCGCAGTGGCGAAGGGGCAGAAGAAACTGCATTTGATACGCAAACTTATTCACGTAAAGAGATAGAGCGTATTGCACGTTTTGCTTTTGAGGCCGCTAAGTTGCGCAGCAATCATGTGACCTCGGTTGATAAAGCCAATGTTTTAGCATCAAGCGTTTTATGGCGCGAAGTGGTAACCGAAGTGAGTAAAGACTTTCCAGAAGTGAGCTTAGATTACATTTATGTAGATAACGCAGCGATGCAGCTGGTTAAACAACCTAGCCAGTTTGATGTATTACTTTGCGATAATTTATTTGGTGATATTTTATCGGACGAGTGCGCGATGATCACCGGTTCAATGGGTCTATTACCGTCGGCAAGTTTGAACCAATCAGGCTTTGGCTTGTATGAACCCGCGGGTGGTTCAGCGCCTGATATCGCCGGAAAAGGGGTGGCAAACCCAATCGCACAAATTTTAAGTGCCGCCTTAATGCTACGTTACTCATTAGGCCAAGACGAAGCGGCTCGTACGATTGAAAAAGCAGTCGCAGAGGCGGTTGAAGCTGGTGTGGGAACGCCGGATATTTATCCGCAGGGCGGCTATACCACCACCGATGTAGCAGCGGCCATCGTTTCACGCATTTAATTATTAAAGCCACAACACCGTCAGGCTGTGGCTCAATCAGATCAGGGAGTTAGCAAGTGGCCCAAACCTTATACAATAAAATTTGGCAAGCACATACCGTTGCCAGCATTAATGAGCAAACCGATTTACTTTATATTGACCGTCATTTAGTACACGAAGTGACGTCACCACAAGCATTTGCAGGCTTACGTGAAAAAAATCGTAAAGTGCGTTGTCCAGAAAAAACCATTGCCACCATGGATCATAATGTTTCAACTAAAAGTCGTTCACTGGATGCAGCCAGCGAAGTCTCTAAAAATCAATTAATGGCACTGGATGCAAACTGTAAAGAATTTGGCATTTTGCTGTACGACTTAAATTCAGTAAACCAAGGCATAGTGCATGTTATTGGCCCTGAGCAGGGGATTACTTTACCAGGTACCACTATAGTCTGCGGCGATAGTCATACTTCAACGCATGGTGCGTTTGGTGCCTTGGCACATGGTATTGGTACCTCAGAGGTTGAGCATGTATTAGCTACGCAAACACTACAGCAAAAAAAGGCGAAGTCGTTAAAAATTCAAATTAACGGTGTATTACGCCCTACAGTAACAGCTAAAGATTTAATTATGGCGGTTATTGGTAAGCTAGGCACTGCTGGTGGCACTGGCTATGTGGCTGAATTTTGTGGTGAAGGCATAGAAGCTCTATCAATGGAAGCCCGTATGACATTGTGTAACATGAGCATTGAAATGGGTGCCAAGGCAGGTTTAATTGCCCCAGATAAAATCACTTACGAGTACTTAAAAGGGCGCCCGTTTGCACCCAAAGGTGCTGATTTTGATGCCGCTGTTGCCTACTGGGAAACTTTAAAAACGGATGATGGTGCTCATTTTGATTTAGAAGTAGAGTTAGATGCAGGCAGTATTCAACCGCAAGTTACTTGGGGGACTAATCCAGAGCAAGTGATTGGCGTTGATGAATGTATTCCAGATCCAGATAAAGAAACCGATTTAATTAAAGCCGATGCAATTCGCAGTGCGCTTAAATACATGGGCTTAAAAGCGGGCGATAAACTATCAAGCGCCAAAGTAGACACGGTATTTATTGGCTCATGCACCAACAGCCGCATTGAAGATTTACGCGCTGCAGCAAAAATTGTTGAAGGTAAACAGGTTTTAGCTGGTATTGAAGCGCTGATTGTTCCAGGCTCAGGCTTAGTTAAGCAGCAAGCTGAAGATGAAGGCTTAGCCGATATTTTTAAAGCTGCAGGGTTTGAGTGGCGCGAGCCGGGTTGTTCGATGTGTTTAGCTATGAACGATGACCGTTTAGGAGCTGGTAAACGCTGTGCTTCCACCTCGAATCGTAATTTTGAAGGTCGCCAAGGGCGCGGCGGACGTACACACTTAGTGAGCCCTGCAATGGCGGCAGCAGCTGCAATACATGGTCACTTTGTTGATATTAGAGGAGAAGCTTAATGAGCATCTATTTTAGCGGCTTAATGGCCCCACTTGATAAAAACAACGTCGATACCGACCAAATTATTCCTAAGCAGTTTTTAACCTCAACAAGCCGTGATGGTTTTGATGCAGCACTGTTTTACGATTGGCGTTATTTAGATAATGGCGAGCCAAATCCTGAATTTATTTTAAATCGTCCTTGTTACCAAGGTGCGCAAATATTATTAACCCGCGATAATTTTGGCTGTGGCTCATCACGCGAGCACGCACCATGGGCATTAAAGCAATATGGGTTTGAAGTGATTTTAGCTGAAAGCTTTGCTGATATTTTCTTTAATAACTGTGGTAACAATCAAATGCTTGCCATTGCATTGCCAGCGCAAACGCTGGAAGAGTTATTTGTGTTAAGTGAGCAGCACGACGATATTCACATTGATGTGGATCTTGAAAACCAAGTGCTTACCAGCAATAAGTTTGCGCCAATTCGCTTTGATATTCGCAAAGACGTAAAAGAGCGTTTATTAAGTGGCTTAGATTTTATTGGTGTAACCGAAACCCTCAATCCGCAAATTGATGCGTTTGAAAAGCAGTTAGCCGCAGAAAGACCGTGGCAGTAACCTTTTACATATGAAACTGGAGCGCAACTTAGGTTGCGCTTTTTTAATCGCTTATATTAAAAAACCACGCAATAAGCTTGCTAATGTAATCATTGCCATTAGTAATAAATTGAGAGTTTTAAATTTCTGGTAGCGGACTACCTTTGGGTCGTTGATAGTCGAAAAAAAACCATCTTTAAATGACTCAGCAAGATTGGCATAGGGTGTCCCATCTAATGAATTTTGTGATAATTTTTTCCATTGTTCTGGGTGCTGCTCAGCAAGGTGTTGATATATGTGCAGAGTGTAGCGATTTTGAATAATTAATAGTAATACGATGATTATTAAGCCGATATATTTTTCCATTTAAATATGTGCTCCACGCTAAAACTGGCTTTACGTTTATACCAATCCGCAATAATACTCAATCATTTTGCGGGGCTAAACGTGTCGCTATCTGTGTTAAAAAATTCTCATTTAGAACAACTAAATAGCGAATTTCTTGCCTAGCTATCAACCCGTTTTTCCTGCCTCAAAATAGACCGCTTAATTAAGCGAGTTGGTATTAGTTATTTCTCCTTTATCAAACAACGATATTTAATTTCTCATTTTCTTTCAAGCGATATTTTTTTACCAATTAATTAAAGCAAAGCTCCATTGTTCTGTTAATTTTTATTGCTGTTCATCGTGATTATTTTCTTTGTGTTTGCTTAAACGCTAAGCTGATTTTTTACATGTTTAGGGACACATTATGAAATTATTAATAGCTGCAGCGTTTATGCTGGCATCAACCGCTGCATTAGCTCGCCCAGCACCTTTAGTATCAATTCCAAGTCATGATAGCTTTTTCAATAGTATTGCTGCACATTGCGGTAAAGCTTTTGAGGGTAAAGTAACGGTTGATAATGCCACAGGGCCGAGTTCATTTGCCGGTAAAAAATTAGTTATGCATGTGCGTAAGTGTAATGAACGTGAGCTACAAGTGCCGTTTCATGTCGGTGATGATGCTTCACGTACGTGGATTATTACTAAAACAGGTAGTGGTTTGAGCCTAAAGCACGATCATCGCCATAAAGATGGCAGCGATGATGTGTCTACTATGTATGGCGGTCATACTGTGGATGCGGGTTTTGCTAATATGCAGTCATTCCCTGCAGATCAGTATTCAAAAGAGTTATTTGTTAGCCAAGGCATACCGCAATCGGTAGGCAATAAATGGCAAATGTATATTTACCCTGAACAGTTCACTTATCGACTTATTCGCCAAGGTCGCGAATTCCGTGTTGATTTTGATTTAACTAAACCTATCACACCACCGGCTGCGCCGTGGGGATATGGCGTTAACTAACTTAGTTCAGGTTAACTACAGTAAAACCACAGGCTATTTTAATACTCAGTGGTTTTACTGAAAATAACGAGGTGTTATTTTTTTGAGGTTTTTTCTGCAGGCATTTCACACTGCACAAATACACTGAGCGGTGGCTGATAAGCACGCGGTTTAGTTGGAAAGCGTTGGTACTCCTGCACGCCCTCAGTCACTTTTAACATAAAAGGATTATCGTGACATAAACGATTTGCGTGGCGCAACAAAAACACACTTTGGTTTCTAAAATGTGGGTAGTCGTCAGACTGTATTTCTAAGTGGTAATTGTTAGTGTCTATTTGAGTTTGCTTATAATGCACCTTTTCATCAAAATCATAAAGTCGCTGCATTTCACTTTGCTCTGCCGACACACTCAAACACCCTGTTAATAAACACCAGCTAATAATTCCATGTATGTAATGATTGGCTTTTATACTCATAAACCTTTAACTCCATCTTGATTTTGGGTAGTGTGATCAGCATATCTATTAAACCCGTTATGATATAAGTCTAACACCCAAAAAGGGGAAATGTGATGTTCAAGCAAATTAAACAGCTTTTTTCGAGTATTGATCAGCAAGATTATGATATTGAACAACATGATTTAAAAACAGCGGTTGCCGCATTATTAATTGAGGTAATGCGAGCGGATAACGATTTACAGGCTGATGAGCAACATACGCTAAGTCTAACATTAAAAAAATATTTTGATTTAACGGATGAAGCAGTAGATGAGTTAACCGAGCAAGCAAGTGCAAGCTTAGATGACGCCATTGATTATTTTCAATTTTCTAAGCAAATTAACAATCAATGTAGTGCACAGCAACGCATTGATATAGTTGAATTACTTTGGCGTTTAGCGTACTCCGATGGAGAACTTGATCCACAAGAAGAATACGTTATTCGTCGTGTTGCTAATTTATTGTATGTTACCCATGAAGACTTTATTGCTGCAAAGCTTGCAGCAACAAAGTTATAGTGGCTGCTTATTTAAGCTTACTTGCTACGCTAACTAACTGCTGTGCAAGACCAGCCACTTTTTCAGCGGTAGCGGGGTCGCTAATTCGACCGTTGTCATCTAATAAAGTATGAATAGCCGGTACTGCCAGTTGGTTCGCTAATACTAAGCTGCCAATGCCTGATAATATATCACGCACATGATTTAAGCCCCGTAAACCGCCCAACCCACCTGGTGAGGCTGCATATAACGCGGTTACTTTATTTGCAAATGCAGGCTCTGCGCCTTGTTCGGTGCGCGATGCCCAATCAATAGCATTTTTTAACACGGCGGTAATAGAGCCATTATATTCTGGGCTGGCCAGCAAAATGCCATCGGCTGCGCGAAGTTTGTCTTTAAGTTGTTGTACACCGGCTGGTGTGCCTTGTGCCTCGAGATCTTCATCAAACATAGGAATGGCTAAGTCTGCGAGTTTAATCACTTCTACTTCAGCGCCACTTTCTAAAGCAAAGCGTGCCGCTTCGTTAATGAGTTTTTGATGAAAGCTATCTTTACGTAAGCTACCTGCTAGGGCAATAATTTTTGGTGTTGTCATGAGCTGCTCCTGATAATGAGTTTGTATAATGTGACTTTAACAAATAATCACTTGCAGAAAAGCCAAATAAACGCAAAACTTGTGTGCGTATATGCACAGATTAAAGAGTAGTTATCATGGCAATTCAATTTAATGATTGGCAAGACCTGAAGGTTGCTTACGAGGTAGCGCGCTTAGGTACTTTAACTGCCGCTGCCGAAGTGTTAGATGTTCACCATAGTACGGTGCTCAGGCGAATAAATAACTTAGAAAAAAGCTTAAATGCGCGACTATTTCATCGCCATGCTCGCGGCTACAAAGTCACAGAAATTGGCGCTAAGTTATTTACCACAGCACAAGCGATTAATGGTGAACTAGAGCGCCTACATAATGACATTATTGCTGCAGATAGCACCTTGCAAGGTAGCTTGTTACTCACCACAGTTAGTGGCTTTATTGATGTATTAAGTGAGGTGTGTGAGCAGTTTCAAACCTTGCATCCGCAAGTGCAATTACAAGTGATTATGGATCAAAAACGCTTACGTTTAGATCATGGCCAAGCACATATCGCAGTAAGAGCTGGACCCAGACCGGATGAGGGTGATTATATTGCTCAGCATTTAGCGGCGCTCTCGTCAGGATTTTATGCATCAAAGCATTACATTAGCCGTTATGGGTTGCCACAAACATTAGCGCAACTATCGCTGCATAGCTTTGTGTCAGGTGTAGCAGGGTATAATGCCAAAGTGCCTTACTTTGCATGGGTTGATGAAAATATTCCCCCGTCGCAAGTTAAGCTAAGAGTGTCAGAAACCTCAGAAGCGACCCGCGCCATAGTAAAAGGACTCGGTATTGGCGGATTACAGCATGATGTTGCAGCGCAATACTCTGATTTAGTCCCTGTACTGCCTAATGAACTGAGTTGGCCAACCGATTTGTGGCTGGTTACGCATCATTTAGTGCATCGAACGGCAAAAGTTCAAGCGTTTAGTCAGCTATTAAAAAATTATTTTAGGCAGCGAAAGTTAAGTTAAAAAGGCTACAACGATTTTTTTATTGAAACACCTAAGCGCTTGGCTAGCCGCGTTAAGTTAGCGCGGTCGACCTGTAAACTACGCGCTGTGCTTGCCCAGTTATAATTATGTTGTTTAAGTTGCTGTATTATAAGTTGCTGAGTATAGGTATCTGTGGCTTGCTTTAACGAAATGTTGTTTGCTAAAGGTGGGATTACAAGCTGGTTTGAGTGTTCAAGAGCTAAGGTGTTAACAGCGCTTAAATTTAGCTCACAATGCGCAGGTTCAATAGTAATAATTGGTTGCTGCCACTGATGTTGTTTAGCCTTTAATGCAGCCCGATTAATCACATGCTCAAGCTCCCTCACATTGCCTGGCCAGTCATATTTTTTAAGCAGCAGTTGCGTTTCAATACTGAGTTTTAGCTGTTTAATAGCGAGCTTGCGGGCTGTTTTTTCTGCAAAATAACCAGCTAATAAAATAACATCTTCATCACGGGCTTTCAATGGAGCGACTGTGAGTGGATAAACACTTAATCGATGGTACAAATCGGCGCGAAACCGTCCTTGTGTTACTTCGTGTTTTAGGTCGCGATTGGTTGCTGCAATCACTCTAACATCGACATATTTAAGTTCATCTTCGCCAACGGTTTGTACTTCGCCACTTTGCAGTACGCGTAATAATTTACTTTGCATAGCCAGAGGCAGCTCGCCGATTTCATCTAAAAATAAGGTGCCGCCATCGGCTAACTGAAATTTACCTTGGCGAGCATTTTGCGCACCCGTAAAAGCGCCTTTTGCATGGCCAAAAAATTCACTTTCTGCGAGGTTTTCAGGCAGTGATGCACAATTTAAATGAATTAATGGCTGATCTTTACGTGCGGAGTGTAAGTGAATATTACGTGCCACCAACTCTTTGCCGACCCCAGTATCACCTAAAATAAGGACACTAAAGTTTGATGCCGCAACCAGTTTTATCTCATTTTTAAGCGTTTGTATTGCAGAGCTTTGGCCAATAATTTCACCACCATCACGTTTGAGCGCCTCACGGTTTAACGCTTGTACTAATTCACTAGAGTGCTGCGCATGTTGTTTGTAATGGGCAAGCTCTAGGGCTGTTTTAAAGTGCGCACTGCACAAGGTTTGTAAGGTGTTGAGTGTATCAGTGGTGATACCGTCAAACGCATTGGCGTTAAGGCTATCAAAGGTCAGAATGCCAAGTAGTGCGTTTTTATCATAAAGGGGTAACCCTAAGCAGGCATGCACTGGAATATCACCGGTTTTAGCCAGTAGTAGCCCGTCGTATGGATCAGGTAGTGGACAGTCATGTGCAAATTGCAGAGCCAAACGACTACTGCAGATGGCTTTAAGGCGAGGATGCTCCGCAATATCAAAACGTCGTCCTAGGCTATCGGGCATAAGGCCTTTAATGGCTAAGGGTTTTAATTGCTCACCTTGGCGAATCAATAATGCACTGGCATCGCTGGGAATAACACGTTCAACCGTGGCTAAAAGTTGCTCAAAACTGTGAGCATGTAACGTACTTTGCGCAAGTTCTAATGCAACTTGCGTCAGGTTGAATTGTTGGTTCATGTCAAAATGACCTGTTAGTGTATTTTTACAGGTTTTATAGTAGGTCATAAAGACTCATCTTGTAAAGCGAGTTAATTTAACTTATTGAATATTATAGGTTTAATTAGTTGGCACGCTCTGTGTAATGCTAAATGCAAGCAGTTAGTTATTACATAGGAAATAAACATGTTATCCGATAAAACCATACAAATAGTTAAAAGCACGGTGCCATTGCTTGCAGAGGCAGGTACGGTCGTAACCGATCATTTTTACAAGCGCATGTTTAGTCATAATCCCGAACTTAAACATATTTTTAATATGACTAATCAAGAAACGGGTCGTCAGCAATTTGCATTATTTAATGCATTGGCTGCGTACGCGCAAAATCTTGATAATTTAGCCGTGTTAAAAGAGGCGCTAGCGCGAATTAATCATAAGCATACCAGCTTAAATATTTTACCTGAGCATTATCCTATTGTGGGCGCACATTTAATCGGTACGTTAAAAGAGCTTATTCCTGAGCAGTTTACTGCCGATGTTGAATATGCGTGGCGCGAAGCCTACGGTGTACTTGCTGATATTTGTATTACCGAAGAAGCGGCATTGTATGCGCACAGTAAAAACAACCATGGTGGCTGGGCAGGCACGCGCCAGTTTGAAATTACTGATAAACATATTGAATCTGAATTCGTAACTAGTTTTACGCTGACACCTGTGGATGGTAAAGCAGTTATTACCTACAAGCCAGGACAGTACATTGGCATTAAAGTTAAGCCTGAGGGCGCAGAATATGAAGAGATCCGCCAGTATTCTATTTCGCAAAAGAGCAATGCTAAAAACTATCGTATTAGCGTTAAAAAAGAGTGCCAACCAAAGCCTGGCGTGGTGTCTAATTATTTACACTCACTAGAGCAAGGCGCACGAGTAGAGTTATACCCGCCAGCGGGAGACTTCATTTTAAAAAATGAGGCAACTCCAGTGGTACTTATTTCAGCAGGCGTTGGCCAAACCCCGATGATGGCGATGCTTCAAACGCTACTTAGTGGTGATAAAAATCAAGCGATTAGTTATTTGCACGCATGTGAAAACAGCCGCGAATTTTCATTTAAAGGGTATTTAGCGCAGCAAACGGCAATGCATCCACAGCTAAAAACATTTACTTGGTTTAATCAAGGTGGCGAGGAGTGTGATTTCACTGGGTTAATGGATTTAACGGTGCTTGAGACATCATTACCTATTAGCGAAGGGGCATTTTATTTGTGTGGACCAGCATCATTTATGGCTTACGTAAAAGGCCAGCTACTTGATTTAGGTGTGCAAAGCTCAAACATTCACTACGAAATATTTGGACCACACCAAGCGTTATAGGTTAATTAAAAGCGTGTGTTACACGCTTTTAATTTAAACTTACAGCTTTTTACTATTTGTGTTAGCAGCATAAGCTTGTTGTTGCCAAGCATTAAATAGCTTTTGTTGTTTAGCTGAAATTTTTAAACCATACGTTTTTTGCATGTAAGCGTACGCATCGGCAATGCGTTTACGTGCATGAACAGGCGGTTCAACAACACGTTGTTTAAAATTAACTTTAACCTCACAGCGACCATATTGCGTCGCGTTTTGGGCTAACATGCCAAAGCGGTAGTTTGAGCGATCGGCGTTAATTTCACCAATTGCAGGGGCTAAATTGTTTATATCGGCTTCCATCATGCGAAACTTAGCGCTAACTTTGCGGCAGTTTTTACGCCCACCATCTTGCCAACATTGTAACTGGTGACCAAATTCCCATGCAGGGACAATATGTTCCCATTCAATTCGCAGGGCACGTTGATTTACTTTGCCTGAGCGGGTTAGTGTGTTGCGAGGCACGTAGCCACAATGGGTAGGGTCGGGTACCAACTTTTTGCCTTGTTTTTTTATATCGCAACCACAATAAATACTTTTAGCGTTTTCGGGAAGGGTATTAATTAAGTGCTTTTTGGCACTCGAAAACCGCGTAAATTGTTCGCCCATTGCTGAAAAACAAGCACAGCAAGCCAACAAAGCTAAAATAAACCGAATCATATCCATCACATACGTGAACTACAGGAGCGGCTAGTTTAAGGCCTAGAATAAAAAAGTAAACTGCCGCCGGCATGCTTTAATTTTAATTTGCGTATTTTGTAGAGGGCGTTTTTGAGGAGTAAATAGTGGGCAATATTCAGAGGCTAACGCTAAAAATGCGTTAATGAGGTGATTCCTGCGTTGTTGATTTGGTATAACGGTAAAACTGCGTTAAAGTTTGCAATGAAATTAATAGAGGGTAAAAACGAGATAATGTCGGAAATTCAATTTTTAAATGTAGATCTAGAGCTTGAGTCAAAGCAAGATATTAGCGTATTAGTTGCTGATTTAAAAAAGGTCGCAACTATTTTACATTATGATAAAGACGAATACCGTCAACTTGCTCGCATTGAGGTTGCAGGTGAAATAACCACGCCAGATAAAGCGATTAATCACTTGTGTGAGTTAATCGAGTCGTGTTCACGCAATGCATTAAAGCAATGGTTGAGTTGTTCACGCAGAACTTTCGATATTGGGTTTGAGTCTGGCACTTCGCCAAAATGCTTTAACCAAGCCTTACATGCAGATACCTTGTTACGTATATCTGCAATTGGTGCAGGCGTAGAAATTACTATTTACCCTCTCGAAAAGTAATTTAACTTCAACCTTGGTTAATTGACTTACTAGCCTTTTCGCTCAACTACGGCTGCGGTCATACGTGATACGCAGCAAAGCTCATTGCGGCTATTGGTTATTTTAATATCCCAAACCGAGCTGCGCTTGCCGATATGATAAGCTCTCGCTGTGGCCGTTAATGTGCCATTGCGTGATGCCTTTAAATGACTTGCACTGATTTCTTGGCCAACACAATAAAATCGATTGAAATCAACCACAAAATTAGCGGCATAACTTGCTACTGTTTCAGCAAGCACCACATTTGCACCCCCATGAACGATACCCATAGGGTTATGATGCTCTGGAATTGCCGGCATAGTTGCCACTAAGTAGTCATCACCAATTTCACTGATCTCTATTCCCATGGTTTTCATGAGTGTCCCTTGGCCTGTAATACCTTGATCTAATTGCTTACAAAACTCTAATGTAATCGGTTGATGCCAAATACTCATGCTAGCTCCTTGGATAAGTAATTGAGAATTAAAATTTATTAATATGATAATGCGTTGCTAATAATTACATTTATCACCCTGCTTTTAAAGTAGGTTATTGTTTGATGATAACGGCATATAAGGCATTAATTTATATTTGCGATTTTTAAATAACTGTATATACTCACAGTTAATTGTACTGTATGGAAAACCAGTTGTATGCGACCATTAACGAAACGCCAAGCGCAAATACTCGAACTCATTAAAGTGTTTATTAAAGACACTGGTATGCCTCCTACACGTGCCGAAATTGCACAAACACTGGGTTTTAAAAGTGCGAATGCTGCAGAAGAACACTTAAAAGCACTGGCCAAAAAAGGTGTTATTAAAATGAAGCCAGGCGCGAGTCGGGGCATTCAGCTTGTTGAAGAAGAGGAGCCAGAGCAGTTGGGCTTGCCTTTAATTGGCAGGGTTGCTGCCGGTGAGCCAATATTGGCGCAACAGCATGTAGAAAGCCACTGTAAAATTGACCCTTTAATGTTTAAACCTGCGGCCGATTTTTTATTGCGTGTTAACGGTATGAGTATGAAAGACATTGGTATTATGGATGGTGATTTACTTGCTGTGCATAAAACCCAAGTTGCCGAAAATGGACAAGTTATTGTTGCCCGTGTTGACGACGATGTAACCGTGAAGCGTTTAGAAAAAGCGGGCAGAAAAGTACTCTTACATGCTGAAAATGATGAGTTTTCAGCTATTGAGGTCGATTTAGAAAATGAGTCGTTCAATATTGAAGGCTTAGCGGTAGGTGTTATTCGTAACGCTGACTGGATGTAGTATTAAAGCATAATTTAGCGCTTAATAGTGATTAGGCGCTGGGTTTGTTAGCAGCACAATGTCTAACTTATCAAATGTATGACTATATGTTGTTAAGTGCTTCTCCTATCATAAATAAAATCACTAAATACTTTATAAATAAACAAATTTACTCTGCTTTTTTAAGTTAACAATTTTTTATATTTCTATCCTGTAATTTCAATACACCCCTTACTAAACCTGACTCTTAGATTAATTGCCTGACTAGTTGCTATTTTTTTAGCTGCGCATTTTAAAAAATACACCTTGTTTATTTTTCATACTCACCTTGCTTATTGTTTATTTTTTAACTAGTTATTAAAGAGCTGGAATAAAAATAACTCACAGCTTAGTCGTTTTGAGAACACACATTTACTAAATCCAGCACCCTTATAAAAAATAAAAATAACGAATAGGCGTTTAAGCCGTATGCCTCTTCGCTTTGCGTCAGCAATAGCATCAAAGGAGCCGTCACATGGGTAAGCTGAGTTCTTCCTTGTGGCTTATATTGTTTGTTTTTTCGCAGAATGTGCTTGCTAATAGCCAATATAATATGCGTAAAGGCGTAACCGATATAAGTAATAATGTATACCAACTGCACATGACTATTTTTTTAATATGTTGTGTGATTGGGGTGATCGTGTTTGCCATTATGTTTTGGGCACTCATTCATCATCGCAAATCTAAAGGGGCTGTCCCTGCCCAATTCCATGAAAGCACCAAAGTAGAAATACTGTGGACTGCGATCCCTTTTGTCATATTAATTGTTATGGCCATTCCTGCGACTAAAACCTTAATTGCCATGGAGGATGCCAGCAAAGCTGATCTCACCATTAAAATTACAGGCTCACAGTGGAAGTGGCATTACGAGTATATGGGGGAGGACGTTGAGTTTTATTCCATGCTAGCTACACCTCAAAATGAAATAACCAACCTTGCTGATAAAAACCCGAATTATTTGCTCGAGGTCGATAAACCGCTGGTACTACCAATTAATCAAAAAGTACGTTTTTTAATGACTTCAGATGATGTTATTCACTCATGGTGGGTGCCTGACTTTGCCGTTAAAAAAGATGCAAACCCTGGGTTTATTAACGAAACATGGACCAATATTAATGAGGTTGGTACTTACCGTGGGCAGTGTGCAGAGCTTTGCGGTAAAGATCATGGTTTTATGCCTGTTGTGGTAGAAGTTAAAACAGAAGAAGACTTCAAAACGTGGTTAGCAGAGGCTAAACAAGCCAAGCAAAAAGCAGCTGAAGCAGACGCTGCGTTATTAGACCAAGTTGTACCAAAAGAAGAGCTGATGGCGCTTGGTGAGCAGGTTTATATGGCGAGCTGCGCGGCGTGCCATCAGCCAACAGGATTAGGCTTGCCGGGTGTTTTTCCGGCTCTTAAAGGCAGCCCAATAGTCATAGGTGATATCAAAGGGCATATAGATATTTTGCTCCACGGTAAACCAGGTACGGCTATGCAGTCTTTCGCAAAGCAATTATCAATCAAGCAAATAGCAGCTGTTATTACCTATAAACGCAACGCGTGGGGTAATGACACTGGTGATGTAATTCAACCGAGCGAGATACAAGCGGCACTGGATGCTGATGGGGAGGCTAAATAATGAGTAGCATTGCAGAACAACCTAATACCAATGAGGCTCATCATGCCCATCAACCTGCCACAGGCTTTAAGCGCTGGTTATTTACAACCAACCATAAAGATATAGGTAGCTTATATTTAATTTTTTCACTCACCATGTTTTTAATTGGTGGGGCAATGGCGATGGTTATTCGAGCTGAGTTATTTCAGCCGGGCCTACAACTGGTTGATCCTCACTTTTTTAATCAAATGACCACAGTGCATGGTTTAATAATGGTGTTTGGTGCGGTTATGCCAGCCTTTACCGGCTTGGCAAACTGGATGATCCCGCTAATGATTGGTGCGCCAGATATGGCCTTACCGAGAATGAATAACTGGAGCTTTTGGATTTTACCGTTTGCGTTTTTAATCCTATTAGCTTCATTATTTATGCCCGGTGGTGGCCCTGCATTTGGTTGGACCTTTTACGCGCCGCTTTCCACCACTTATAGTAACGACAACACAGCAATGTTTGTATTTGCTGTGCATATTATGGGTATTAGTTCGATTATGGGGGCCATTAATGTGGTGGTCACCATAGTAAATATGCGTGCTCCGGGTATGACGTGGATGAAGCTGCCGTTATTTGTGTGGACATGGTTGATCACGGCGTTTTTACTTATTGCAGTTATGCCGGTACTTGCTGGTGCAGTTACTATGGTGCTCACCGATAAATACTTCGCGACCAGTTTCTTTGATGCCGCTGGTGGTGGCGATCCGGTGATGTTCCAACATATTTTTTGGTTTTTTGGTCACCCTGAAGTTTATATTATGATTTTGCCTGCCTTTGGCATTATTTCTACGATTGTTCCCACCTTTTCACGTAAAAAACTATTTGGTTATGCCTCTATGGTGTATGCCACCTCCTCCATTGCCTTGTTGAGCTTTATTGTGTGGGCGCATCATATGTTTACCACTGGTATGCCCGTGGCGGGTGAGTTGTTTTTTATGTACGCGACTATGCTGATATCGGTACCTACCGGCGTAAAAGTATTTAACTGGGTAGCGACTATGTGGCGCGGGTCTATTAGCTTTGAAGTGCCAATGCTGTTTAGTATCGCATTTATTGTGTTGTTTACTTTAGGTGGTTTTTCGGGGTTGATGCTAGCGATTACACCTGCCGATTTCCAATATCATGATACCTATTTTGTGGTTGCACACTTTCATTATGTACTCGTAACGGGCGCGGTGTTTTCTATTATGGCGGGGGCTTATTATTGGCTGCCAAAATGGACCGGAAACATGTTCAATATTACCTTAGCAAAATGGCATTTTTGGTTGTCGTTAATAAGTGTAAATGTGCTGTTTTTCCCAATGCATTTTGTTGGGTTAGCCGGTATGCCACGCCGTATTCCAGATTATGCGCTACAGTTTGCTGATTTTAACGCCATTATTAGTATAGGTGGGTTTGCCTTTGGTTTATCGCAATTATTATTCGTGGTGGTTGTGTATAAATGTGCAAAGGGGGGCGACAAAGTGCCTGCAAAAGTTTGGGATGGAGCTGAGGGGCTTGAATGGGAAGTTGATTCACCTGCGCCTTATCATACGTTCTCAACGCCGCCGGACATTAAATAATGACTCACTTGCCGTTATTAAAAAAGCTGGTGGTGATTTGCATTGCAATGTTTGCATTTGCATTTGCCATGGTCCCTTTGTATGACGTGTTTTGCGATATAACGGGGCTTAATGGTAAGCCCTCGTTAGAGCAGGCACAGCAAAGTACCTTGGTCACTGAAAATAGAGAAGTCAGCGTTAGTTTCACTACGCATGCGCAAAGTGGTGCGCCTTTTGAAGTTAAATCTAAAGAGTACAGTGTAGATGTAAAGCCTGGGGCCATGCGTGAAGTTAAGTTTAGCGCTAAAAATAACAGCAATGAAGATAAAGTAATGCAGGCTATACCGTCGGTAGCACCAGGAAAAGCGGCCAAGTATTTACACAAAATAGCGTGTTTTTGCTTTGATCAGCAACCGTTAAAGGCAGGTGAAGAGCTGGAGTTTACATTATTGTTTTATGTAGATACTGAATTACCCAGTGATGTAGAAGAGTTAACCCTGTCTTATACCGTATTTGATATTAGCGAGAGGCTAGTAGCCAGTAATAACTAGCTTATAAAACTAGTGAAAAACTAGGAGCAAATAAAATGAATCAAAAATATGAACATTATTATGTACCAGAGCAAAGTCCATGGCCAATAGTTGGGGCAGTTGCGTTATTTTTTATTGCGGTAGGCGCAGCCTTAACCGTAATGGATATGGGCAAAGAGGGTGGTAATGGCGTTTACTTGTTATACGTAGGTATAGCTGTACTACTTTACATGCTGTTTAGCTGGTTTAAAAATGTCATACACGAGTCTGATCAAGGGCTTTATTCTGCACAAATGGACCGTTCTTTTAGGCAAGGTATGAGCTGGTTTATTTTTTCAGAAGTGATGTTCTTCATGGCATTTTTTGGGGCGCTTTTTTATGCTCGCATGTTTTCTGTGCCTTGGCTTGGAGGTGCGGATAACAACGCCATGACAAATGAAGTATTGTGGCCGACGTTTGAAGCCATGTGGCCATTGCTAAATACCCCAGGAGGCACCACGACCCAAGCAATGGGCTGGCAAGGGTTGCCGCTTATCAACACCCTTATTTTGCTTGCCTCGTCGGTAACTTTACATTTTGCCCATGTGGCGATGGAAAATAATAAACGTACCCCACTCAAAGTATGCTTGGGAGCGACCATTTTACTCGGAGTGTGCTTTTTAGGGCTGCAGGTAGAAGAGTATATATATGCTTATAACGATCTTAACTTAACCCTTGATGCGGGCATTTATGGCAATACCTTCTTTTTGTTAACCGGCTTTCACGGCATGCACGTCACCTTAGGAACAATTATTTTATTGGTGGTGTTTTTGCGCATTATGAAAGGACATTTCACTAAAGATAAGCACTTTGCCTTTCAAGCTGCAGCTTGGTACTGGCATTTTGTTGATGTTGTTTGGCTGTGTTTGTTTGTATTTGTGTATGTGCTTTAGTGATTAAGGGGGACTGATTTGCCGTAATAAAACCAAGTTTTAGTGCGGCAATCACCATCACTAATACCACAACAGAAAATAACACCCGACGCCCTAAAAAGTGAGACATAGGGCGTCCATTGGTTTTCCCTGACACCATAATTAATAAAGCACGAAATAAATTAAATAATATAAATAATAACAGTAGAACAATAATAATTTTAATAATCACTGGATTTTACCCTTATGCAGTTAGTTGTATTTAACAAACAAAAGCTTAGCTCAATAATAACAATTTGCTTGGTTGTTATTGTGGTATTGGTTTGTGTGCGACTAGGGTTTTGGCAATTACAGCGAGCAGAGCAAAAGCAACAGCAGCTTAGTGCCATTGAAAATATACAACAACATGGCGTAATGAGCTGGGCAGAGTTACAACAGCTGCCAAAAGAGTGGAACAAAACCGGTGTATTGGTTTCGTTAAATGGTTATTTTGACACTAATAATTATTGGTTGCTTGATAACCAAATCTATAATGGTCAGGTTGGTTACGACTTACTGGCATTATTAAAACTGTCTGATGAATCACGCTTTTTGTTAGTGAACTTAGGCTGGGTAAAAGCAGAACGTTCAAGAGAAATCCTACCAAACGTAACAATACCTAGTGGTAAATTTACGTTAACGGCACAAATTAAAGAAGATAATTTAAGTGGCTTTACCTTAGCCAATAACAATACTCAGTCGGATTTAGCCAAACGAATTCAAATCATTGATTTACAAGCATTGAGTAGCCAATCTAATCGCCCTTTAGTGAATTTTATGGCTTACCGCCAAGGTCAAGCTGATGAAATTGCTGCCCCTCATTATGAAGCCGTTGTTATGAGTCCAGAAAAACATTATGCCTACTCAGTACAGTGGTTTTTAATTGCGGTTGCCTGTGTGGTGGTCGCTATTTTTGCAAGCAGGAAGAGGATAGATAATGAAAAATAAACCCCTGTTACTCTTTGCTGTGTGCTGCGCTATTCCCTTAGTGCTGGCTTACAGCGCGTTAAAACTTGATTGGCTACCTACAGCAATTACTAACCATGGTGAATTTTTAGAGCGTGAAATTAAGCTAGACAATTGGGCGCAGCATAACCCTAAGCAATGGACCATCGCTTTAAATTATTCAGCACAATGCAAAGCGTCTTGCACAGAGCAATTAGCCGCTTTAGACAATTTATATGTTGCCCTTGGCAAAAACCAACACAAAGTTGATATGGCTATTATGGGACAGCCTGAGCTAGTTACAACGCGTTGGCATGTTATTGATGAGCAACAGCAGTTAAAACCTGCCAGTTTGTATTTAATCGATCATATGGGGCTAATTGTACTGGAGTATCCATTTAGTTCTCAACCACAAGAAAACCGTTTGATCCAAAAAGGGTTATTAAAAGATCTAAAAAAATTACTCAATTACTCTCGTTCGAGCTAAGTAGAGGATGCTATGTATAAAAACTATAAAAATTTGGTATTAGCAACGAGTTTATTCGCATTAATTGTGGTGGCTCTGGGCGCATACACGCGTTTAAGTGACGCAGGGCTTGGTTGTCCCGATTGGCCTGGTTGTTATGGCTTTTTAACCGTGCCTAAACACGAAGCAGAGATTGCACAAGCGATTCAAAGTTATCCCGATATGATATTTGAAAAAGCAAAAGCATGGAAAGAAATGATCCATCGCTACTTTGCAGGCACGCTTGGGGTATTAATTTTAGTGTTGTTTATTTTAGCTTTTCTAAAGCGTCAGTACCCAACCACGCCTGTAAGGTTGCCTATAATATTGCTGCTGCTTGTTATTTTTCAGGCCGCATTAGGTATGTGGACGGTTACTATGAACCTACAGCCGCTTATAGTTATGGGGCATTTGCTCGGAGGATTTAGTATTTTAGCGTTATTAACGCTATTGTATTTGCGTCTGACCAGCCAACCTATTACGGGTGGTGATGCGGGCGCAAAACCTCACTTTAAATTAAGCCTCGTGGCATTAACGGTACTGATTTTACAAATCGCCCTTGGTGGTTGGTTAGCGGCTAATTATGCGGCTCCACATTGTAATGGCTTACCGCTGTGTAGTTACGCTCAGCCTTTTTCATTCAGTAGTGTCTTTCAGCTCCCCCTTGAGCACAGTAATTATGAATTTGGTGTGTTGTCGCAACAGGCGCGTATGTCTATTCATTTACTGCATCGAATATGGGCCTTAGTTACTTGCATTGTTTTAGCCTTGGTGATGTGGCGTATATACAGTCATGCCTATTCGCAAAAAATTAAAAGCTGTACGGTGAGTGTGTTAGTGGCGTTATTCTGCCAGATAGCTTTAGGGTTAGCCGTGGTGCATTTTCATTTTCCGTTAGGCGTGGCACTGGCGCATAACTTAATGGCTGCCATACTGTTATTAACTATGGTTAGGTTATGTTATTACCTAAAAGTACGTACTTAGAGGGGAATGATTATGGCACTTACAATTAATAAAAAAGCAATGCAGCCCGTTTACAGCGCATCGTTATTGACTAAAAGTTACCACTTAATCCAAGATTATTTGGCAATAAGTAAATTTAAAGTAGTGGCTATGCTAGTGTTAACAGCATGGGTTGGCTTAGCGCTAGCCCCTGATGTTGGCAGAGGTGTTGGGGTTCAGTTCATCAGTTTATTAGGAATTGGATTACTCTCTGCGGCCGCCGCAGTCATTAATCATGTGGTTGATAGTGAAATTGATAGCAAAATGGCACGCACCCGCCATCGCCCTGTTGCTAAAGGGCGTTTAAGTAAATTACATGCACTGAACTTTGCCACTGTGATTGGGGTTGCTGGGTTTATTATGCTGATGTTGTGGGCAAATACGCTCACAGCCATACTGACCTTATTTGCACTTGTTGGTTATGCGTTTATTTATACGTCATTTTTAAAACGTGCCACACCACAAAATATAGTTATAGGGGGATTAGCCGGTGCAATGCCTCCATTACTCGGTTGGGTGTCTGAAACAAATCAAATGGCGGCAGCCCCTTGGTTGCTGGTGATGATTATATTTACCTGGACCCCACCTCATTTTTGGGCGCTCGCCATCGCGCGTAAAAGTGATTATGAGCGGGCTAAAATCCCCATGTTACCGGTCACCCATGGTATCGATTTTTGTAAAACATGCGTGCTTGCATATTCGGTATTACTCGCCATTGTATGTGTGTTTCCTTATTTGATTGGCATGTCAGGGCTTATTTATCTAAGCGGGGCATGTCTTCTCAATATTGTATTTATATACAAAGCAATTAACTTAAAGTTTGCCGCCAAAGAAGACACTGCGATGGATTTATTTCGTTTTTCGATTATTCATTTGATGATACTATTTATCATCTTATTTATAGATAAATGGCTAGTTATATGAAGCAGTTATGGTGTGGTTTAGTTGTTTTTTCAGTACTCTTTTTATCGGCCTGTAGTGATAAAAAAAATTTACAAGATCTTGATGCGTTAGTTTATGAAACCGCAAAACCGTTATCTGACTTTTCGTTGAGTGATCAACAAGGGAAGTTAGTAACCAAACAGCAGTTTTTAGGCCAATGGAATTTAGTGTTTTTAGGTTACACAAGTTGCCCTGATATTTGCCCGATGACGCTAGCTAAGCTCAACAATGCCTATAAAAATTTGCAGGCTGAGTATCCACTACAAGTATGGTTTATATCTGTTGATCCTAAACGTGATATTGCTCAAAAACGTAAAGAGTACATAGATTACTTTAATCCAGATTTTTTAGCTGTATCAGGTGAACATAAAGACTTATTTCCATTTGTCCGCGAGCTTGGATTAATTTACGCAATTAGTGATAGTAATGAATCCGACTATGCGGTGGATCATAGTGCATCTGTTGCCCTTGTTGATGGCAGTGGCGCACTAAGAGCTATTTTTAAGCCTGAGTTTAAAAAAGGTGATGTGCCTTTAGTTAACACCACTAAGTTAACCGCAGAATTTATTGAAATAGCCGAATACTACAAAAACTAGCTTTTAAAGGTTTTACGATTTTAAAGGGGCTTTATGCCCCTTTTCGCGTTTTTTATTAACGGTTTTTAATTAATTAGTTATTTTTTAGTCGTTTTTATGGCGTTTTCATTATCTCGGTCTAAGCTTTTGTTATGGATTGAGTTGATAAGGAAAAGCTTAAAAAATGCTTAAACTACCAAACGAACTTTCAATTGTTCATGTTGAAGTTTTACATCAAGATTTATTAAGCGAACTTAATAATAGCCGAGATATTTGCTTAGATATTAGCGATGTAATGTCTGCTGATACGGCCTCGGTTCAACTTTTATGTGCCCTACAAAAACATCTCCTTACTATTAATCAAAAAATTGCCTGGGTTGGCAGTAGTGATGCATTAACCAATGCCATTGATCAACTCGGTTTAAGTGAATACTTAGCACCAGAAAGTACTAATTAGAGGTCTATATGAAAAGAATATTAGCTGTAGATGATTCTGCATCAATGCGTCAAATGGTGAGTTTTACGTTAAAAACAGCAGGGTTTGATGTTACCGAAGCCAAAGACGGTAGTGAGGCATTAGCGATTGCCAAGCAGCAAGGTTTTGATGCAGTTATTTCTGATGTAAATATGCCTGTTATGGATGGGATCACGCTTATCAGAGAGTTAAGAGGGCTTCCGAATTACAAGTTTACACCGCTACTTATGTTAACCACAGAATCGGGCATGGATAAAAAGGTAGAAGGGAAAGCTGCTGGGGCAACAGGGTGGATTGTAAAGCCCTTCAATCCAGATCAACTATTAGCCGTGCTAAAAAAAGTAATCCGCTAACCTAGGAGTGCACTGTGAGTATTGATTTAAGCCAGTTTTTTGAAGTGTTCTTTGAAGAGAGTTTTGAAGGCCTCGATGTTATGGAGACTGAATTACTCAACTTAGTGCCGGGCGAAGAAGACTTAGAAACCATTAATACTATTTTTAGGGCTGCCCATTCTATTAAAGGAGGCAGTGCTACCTTTGGGTTTAATTCAATCGCAAACTTCACTCATGTTCTAGAAACATTACTGGATCAAATACGTGAAGGTCAGCGAAATATAAGCAGTGAACATATTAACTTATTACTTAAATCAGTAGATTGTTTAAGAGCCTTGTTGCATTCGCTTAAAGTACAGGAAGAGCCTGATTTAAGCCAAGCTGACTCATTACGAGAGCAGTTTGAAAGATTACTTGGCATGCCTGAAAGTGAAACCGTAGTGGCAGAAGCCAGTGTTGAACAGGTCATTATTAATACTTATCAAATTGATTTTAAACCGCATTTTCATTTGTTTAAAACGGGTAACGAACCGCTGTTTATGATTAGTGAATTAGCTGAACTTGGTGAATTGGAAGTACAAGCGTTTACTGATGTCATACCTGATATTAAAGATTTAACGACCGATGAATGCTTTTTATATTGGCGATTTTTCTTAAACACTGACCGTGACGATCAAGCAATTAGAGAAATTTTTGAGTGGGTTGAGGACGATGCCGATATTAAAATTGAGCTTTGTGGTGGCTTATTTAATGATGGTAAAGCAGCAGAAGCTGCAGTGGTCAACGAACCTGTTATTGAAACACCAAAAACGGTTGTTGAACCCAAAACCAATAAACCAAAAGCACCAACCAGTGCAAAAGCAGCGCCTGAGTCAACTTCCATTCGTGTTGGCATTGATAAGGTCGACTCACTGATTAATATGGTTGGAGAGTTGGTCATTACCCAAGCGATGCTAAATCAGCTTAGCGAACAAGAAATGACGCCTACCACGGTGACCTCGCTTCAAGAGGGGCTTGCGCAATTAGCGCATAACACCCGCGACTTACAAGAAAACGTGATGCGTATTCGCATGCTGCCAATTAACTTTGTGTTCAGTCGTTTTCCACGTTTAGTACGTGATATTGCCCAAAAGCTTAATAAAGAGGTGGAGTTAAAGCTGATAGGAGAACAAACAGAATTAGATAAAACCGTTATGGAAAAAATATCCGATCCTATGGTGCATTTAGTAAGAAACTCATTGGATCATGGTATTGAAACGGTAGAAAAACGTATTGCAGCAGGAAAAGATCCTGTGGGTAAGGTTACATTAAATGCCTTTCATCAGGGCGGCAATATCGTCATTGAAATTATGGATGATGGCCAAGGTCTTAACACTCAAAAGATCAAAGAAAAAGCGATTACCAATGAAGTGATCGCCGCTGACAGTGAGCTAACAGATGATGAAATTAACGAACTCATTTTTATGCCAGGATTTTCTACCGCTGATGAGGTCAGTGACTTATCTGGCCGTGGTGTGGGTATGGATGTGGTTAAGCGTAATATTCAATCATTAAATGGCTCGGTAGAAGTGACATCTGCTGCTGGAATTGGTTCTACTTTTACTATTCGGCTACCGCTCACTTTAGCTATTTTAGATGGGCAATTAGTCAAAGTAGCCAAGCATACTTACATTATTCCACTGATCTCGATTGTAGAATCGTTGCAAATTGATATTGCAAAAGTAAGCCGTGTTGGTAAAGACCTAGATGTACTCAGATTACGTGATGAATACATTCCTATTTTACGTTTATACGACATTTTTAATCACCAAAATGCCATTGAATCGTTAGATAAAACCTTACTAGTTGTCGTGGAAAACGATAATCAAAAAGTTGGGTTACTTGTCGACGATTTACTTTCACAACAGCAGGTGGTTATAAAAAGCTTAGAGGCTAATTACCACAAAGTGGATGGTGTGTCGGGGGCAACGATTTTAGGTGATGGGCGTGTTTCGTTAATTTTAGATATTAGCGGCTTGATAAAGCTTTCAGGGTTAAAAAAGCCAGGTAGCCAAGCATTGAGTATTGAGCCATCGACCATCTTGGAGGATTCATGTTCTCTGAATCAATAGCATTAAATAGCAATATTGAACTACAGCGCAAAGAGGGCATTAAGCAGTTTCTCACCTTTATTATGGCTGAAGAAGAGTACGGAGTAGATATATTAACGGTGCAAGAAATTCGTAGCTGGGAAGATATAACCGCACTGCCAAATGCCCCTGAGTACGTAAAAGGCGTGATTAATTTACGCGGCACCATTGTGCCAATTATTGATTTACGATTGCGCTTTGGTTTACCCACCATTGAGTATGGACCGTTAACGGTAGTCATTATTGTAAAAGTTGAGTTTGAGCAAGAAAGTAAAGTGATGGGGATTACGGTAGACGCCGTAGCGGATGTTTACAGTATTGCTGAGCAAGACGCTAAAGCAGTGCCGAGTTTAACCCAAACAAATGAAAGTGAATATGTCGCAGGGCTAGTGAATGTGGGCGATAAAATGGTCGCGCTAATTAACCTACAGGCAACCATGAATATTTAGCGGTAATAGTAACTAAATAAAGCAAATAACTTAAAGGTGGTGATAAGCATGGGATGGTTTAGTAATTCAAAACAGTCTAAATCAAGCAATGATTTGATCATAAATGCATTGCATAAATCATTAGCAATAATTGAATTTGAGCCTAATGGAAGAATCATTACTGCCAATGTTAATTTTCTTCGTGTAATGGGCTACTCACTCGCTGAGATTCAAGGCCAGCACCATTCTTTATTTGTAAGCCCTAGCGAAACGCAAAGTGATGAATATCGTCAATTTTGGCAGCGTTTGAACGCGGGTGAATTTATTTCAGATGAATTTAAGCGTATTGGAAAAAATGGCAAAGAAGTCTGGATCCAAGCAACATACAATCCTGTTATAGACTCGCAAGGGCAAGTACTTAAAGTCGTTAAATTTGCAACAGACATTACTGAGCAAAAGTTAAAAGCGGTTGAAGCTGCAGGCCAAATTACCGCAATCAGTAAGTCACAAGCGGTTATTGAGTTTAATTTAGATGGAACCATTATTGGCGCTAATGATAATTTTTTAAAAACATTTGGTTATCAGGCAAATGAAATACAAGGGCAGCATCATAGATTGTTTGTTACTTCTGAATATGCAAATAGCCAAGAATATCAAGCGTTTTGGGATAAACTTGGGCGTGGCGAGTATGACAGTGGTGAGTATTTAAGAATAGGTAAACAAGGCGAGGAAATTTGGATATATGCCTCTTATAATCCTATTTATGATATGAATGGTAAGCCATTTAAAGTGATTAAGTACGCCACCGATATCACAGCGCAAAAAGAGCTAGAAAAAACCTCTAAAAAAGCGGCCGACTTGGCTAACGCATTAAAAGTATGCCAAGCAAGTGTGATGATTGCTGATAAAAATTTAAACATTATTTTTGTGAATGACTGCATCAAGCAAATGTTTAAAGCACGTGAAAAAGAGTTGCAAACTGTTTTACCTAGTTTTTCAGTCGCTGGGTTAATGGATATCCGTGTTGATGAGTTTCATCAGGAACTAGCTAATCAGCAAGAGCGACTAAAAAACTTAGATGCTCCTTATAAAACTTCGTTGAATTTAGCTGGTCTTATTTTTGACATCATTGCTTCTCCTTGGACAAATCAAGATGGCAAGTGCTTAGGTACTATTGTTGAATGGCAAGATATTACTGATGAGGTGTCTAAAGCGGATGCTGAACGTGCTAGAGCGCAAGAAAACTTACGTGTTCGCCAAGCATTAGATACCGTGGCAACCAATACCATGATTGCTGATGCCTCGAATGTCATTGTGTATATGAATAGCGCAGTGAGAAATATGATGAGTGTTGCGCAAAATGATATACGCACTGACTTACCTAACTTTGATAGCAAAAACTTACTTAATCAAAGTATTGATATATTTCATAAAAATCCAGCCCATCAGCAAAATATGTTGGCTAAGTTAACGGATACTTACAGTACAGAAATTAAAGTGGGCGGCAGAACCTTTGGTTTAGTGGCAAACCCTATAATCACCACAGACAATGAGCGTATTGGGACGGTAGTTGAGTGGGAAGACAGAACCGCAGAAGTCGCTATTGAAAAAGAAATTGCTCAATTAGTCGGCGCAGCAAGCAAAGGTGATTTAAATGCACGAGTAGCTGAGCAAGGTAAAGATGGCTTTTTCTTACGTTTAGCTCAGGGTCTTAATAGTTTAGTTAAAGTGGTTGACGATGCGGTAACTGATACTGGCAATATGCTCGATGCCATGGCCACTGGTGATTTATCTAAACGGATTGAAAAAGAATACCAAGGCTCGTTTGAAAAACTGAAAACAGATGCAAATGCGACAGCAGATAAACTAACTGAGGTTATTAACCGAATTAATACATCAGCCACTTTGGTGGCCAGTGGGGCTGAAGAAATTTCACAAGGCAATGCTGATTTAAGCCAGCGCACAGAAGAGCAAGCGTCATCGTTAGAGGAAACAGCCTCTAGCATGGAAGAAATGACCAGTACGGTTCGCCAAAACGCCGATAATGCTAAAGTGGCAAATGACTTAGCTGAAGAAACCTGTGATAAGGCGATTCAGGGTGGAGAAGTGGTTAATAAAGCGGTAACCAGCATGTCTGCGATTAATGAATCGAGTAAGAAAATTGCCGACATCATTGGAGTGATAGACGAAATAGCATTCCAAACCAATTTGCTTGCACTTAATGCTGCCGTAGAGGCTGCTAGAGCCGGTGAGCAAGGCCGAGGTTTTGCGGTTGTTGCAGGTGAAGTACGTAACTTAGCGCAGCGCTCGGCAGGTGCAGCGAAAGAAATTAAAGAGCTAATTAGAGACAGTGTTGGCAAAGTTGCTGACGGTAGCGCGCTTGTGAATGAGTCAGGTGTGACGTTACAAGAGATTGTGGTATCGGTGAAACGCGTAACGCAAATGATAGCCGATATTACCCAAGCCTCTGAAGAGCAAAGTGCAGGTATTGAGCAAGTAAATAAAGCTGTATCACAAATGGATGAAATGACCCAGCAAAATGCGGCATTAGTTGAACAAGCATCGGCTGCAGGTGAATCAATGGCGGAACAAGCCAATGAAATGCGCCGTTTACTGCACTTTTTCTCATTAGGCCAGCAAGATATGGCAGTGGTATCGCCTGTTATTCGCACACCTGAAATATCTCATCAGCAACAAAATAGCTTCGTTAGTAATAAAAGCAAAGGTGAAAATTTTGTAGACTCGGCTGAAGAGTGGGAGGAGTTTTAAACTCACTTTAGTTAGGTTCACCTGCAATGTATGCGTGAACCTCGCTTTATTTTTAAATGAGAGCAAATAATGAAAGAGTTTTTATTAACGGATAGTGATTTTAAGGAAGTGGCTCATTTAGTTTATAACGCCTGCGGTATTGTACTAGGAGAGCATAAGCGAGAGATGGTCTACTCACGCTTGGCAAGACGAATTCGTGAGCGAAAATTAACAAACTTTTCAAGCTACCTCGATTACTTAAAAAATCATAAAGATCAGGAGTTTGATGCATTTATCAATGCCATTACCACTAATCTAACCTCTTTTTTTCGTGAAATGCATCACTTTGAGTTTATAAAAGATCAGTTAATACCAACCCTGTTAAAGACAAATAAACAGACTAAGCGCGTTCGAATTTGGTCTGCAGGCTGCTCTACCGGTGAAGAGCCCTATAGTTTAGCAATGACGCTGCAAGGAGCTTTTCCAAGTGATTGGGATGTGAAGATATTAGCCACTGATCTTGACTCTAATGTACTGGCGAAGGCGCAAAGTGGTATTTATACCGCAGCGAACGTAAATGGTCTTGATGATGCTTTACTAAAACGCTGGTTTTTAACCAGTAAAGATGGGCAAAGTTATAAGGTTAAACCTAAGCTGCAGCAATGTATTTCATTTAAGCGTTTAAACTTATTACAAGACTGGCCAATGAAAGGCCCTTTCGACTTGATTTTGTGCCGAAATGTAGTGATTTACTTTGATAAAGAGACAAAGGATCAGCTTTTTAACCGTTATGCCGATATTCTTAATGACCAAGGTTATTTATTTTTAGGGCATTCAGAAACCATGGGTAAAGAGCATGTTTTATTTAAAAACTTAGGGAAAACCATGTATCAAAAAGTAGCCCATGCACACGCAATTTAAGCCAGTATTAGCGGGTTTTGAGCATATTAAACGCTATTGGGACGCCTCGCGAGATCGTGTGGTCGCTAAGGTATTACCAGGTGAGTTTTATGTTTCTAAAAATGATGAGCTAATCACCACCGTACTAGGATCGTGTATTGCTGCCTGCGTTTACGACGATAAGCTAGGCATAGGCGGGATTAACCACTTTATGCTACCAATTCAAAAAGGTGAGCGAATTGAGCAAGCGCATAGTTTAAGTTGTCGTTACGGTAATTGGGCTATGGAATATTTAATTAATGAAGTGCTTAAAAATGGCGCATCCCGGGCAAACTTAAAAGTAAAACTGTTTGGGGGAGGCAAAATAATTAGCGCCATGACAGATATTGGTATTGGCAATATCAGTTTTGCCAATGCATATATAGCAGAAGAAGCGCTAAATTTAGTGGCGCATGATATGGGCGGGCCTTGGCCACGAAAAATATTTTTTAATCCTCATAATGGAAAGGTACAAGTTAAAAAGCTACGTAACTTACACAATAATACGATTGAAAAACGTGAAGTGCGTTACTTACATAATCTTGAGCAACAAACAAAAGCCACTGATATAGAGCTGTTTTAAGGATGGCTATGATTAAAGTATTAATAATTGATGACTCGGCACTGATCAGACAATTGCTGACAGAGATACTGCAACAGGCAAAAGATATTGTGGTAGTAGGGGGTGCACAAGACCCATACGAAGCCCGAGAGATGATCAAAAAATATAATCCGGATGTACTAACGTTGGATGTTGAAATGCCAAAAATGGACGGCATTAGTTTTTTAAAAAACCTGATGCGCTTACGTCCTATGCCGGTTGTGATGATTTCTACACTCACACAAAAAGGTTCACCCATTACGCTTGAAGCGCTTGAGATTGGTGCAGTTGACTTTATTGCTAAGCCAACAGTTAACGTTAAGGAGCAAATGAGTCAATATGCTGATATTGTTCAGCAAAAAGTCAGAGTGGCAGCCAGTGCACGGGTTCGAGGCTATAAAAAAAATAGTGCTGTAGCAGAACCTATCCCCACTAATGCCGAATTTTTAGTAAATAAAGTGATTGCGATTGGTGCGTCAACCGGAGGCACGGAGGCGATAAAAGAAGTACTTATACGCATGCCAAAAAACTGCCCACCCATTGTAATAACGCAGCATATTCCTCCTGTATTTAGTACCTCATTTGCAGAGCGAATGCAGCGCACCTGTACCATTAACGTAAAAGAGGCACAACAAGGCGATAAGCTGGTAGCAGGATGCGCTTATATAGCTCCCGGCGGGCTACATTTACGCATTAGCAAACAAGGTAGTGCATTATATTGTCAGCTTGATGATGGTGAACCTGTAAATAGGCATAAGCCCGCAGTAGATGTACTGTTTAACTCATTACTTGAAATTGGTGCTAAGTATATTGTTGCCACACTATTAACCGGTATGGGAAGTGATGGCGCGAAAGGTTTACTGGCGTTAAAACAACAAGGGGCTTATACGCTGGCGCAAGATGAGTTTTCGTCTGTGGTATGGGGAATGCCCAAGGCCGCTATTGATATGGGGGCTGCAAATGAAGTAGCACCGCTGGAGAAAATGACCCAGCGGTTATTAAATCAAGTGATTAAAAAATAGAATTTAATTGATCACCCAAGGCTGTGAAAACCAATAATAACTGCCTGCTTTTTTTATTGAGGGAGCGGTGCAGTTAAAGCGAGAGCGGCCTTTATTAAGCTGCTTTGGCGAGGTCACCTCAACCGTATTATCGTTTAACCAATTTAAATCAGCTTGCCCAACGCTTGATACATAACAGGCAAATTGGCTTTTATGAAAATCATCAGTCTCTAGATTTATAGTTAACGACGGTGGATTTTGTGTGGTTACACTATCTTCATAGGTTAATTTATTAATAGTAAAAGCAGTTGAATTGAGCTTGGTAATTAACGTATCTAATTTGCTATAAAAACCAGATGCGGGAAAACGTGGTAAACGGCTAAAATTAGAATGTTGATTAACTGCACCAGAGTGCTGACCAATGCCAATAAAGCCTAGTTCAGTAACGAGAGCTTGTAGCTGATTGTTAAACTCTCCGTATGGATAGGCAAGGTATTTATAATCGTGGCCTATTTCTTCTTTAATACGCTGCTGTGAACTAAGAATGTCGTTTTTAGTGCGTTCACGCCATTGGCTTTGTGTTTCATTTTCGCGCTTTTTATGCAGATAGTTATGCTCGGCACTATGGTTGGCAATAAGGGCGCCTTTTTTTGCCAGCTCTCTGAGCTTATCCCATCCCATCACATAACCCGCTTGTTCATCAATGAGTTTTGGGTTTACAAAAATAGTGTACGGATAGCCAAATTTCTCAAGAATAGGCGCAGCTTGTTCGTAGTTATTGTTGTATCCATCATCAAAAGTAATCGCGAGCGTTTTATCGTCTAAAGCCTTACCTTGTTTTAATGCGCTAATCAGCTCGTTTAGTGGAATAACGTTAAAGTTATGCTCTTTTAAATAATTTAAGTGTTTAGTAAAAGTGTTGGCGCTTACACTGGTCACCGCGGGAAGGGTTTCACTGACGTGATGATACTGTAGAATAACAGCTGCTTGCGCACGTAAAGAACCACAAATCAGGAACAATAATACTAAATGAAACAATTTCTTATACATAATAAAGCACACCATAAAAGCTTGTTGTTGTTAGCCGGTCCAATGATATTATCAAATATTACTGTGCCGTTGTTAGGAATTGTTGATACGGCAGTGATTGGTCACCTGGGGAGTGCGCATTATTTAGCGGGAATTGCCTTAGGTTCTACCGTGATCTCCATTTTATTTTGGCTTGCTGGTTTTTTAAGAATGAGCACCACTGGGCTGGTGGCACAGGCTTACGGTAAAAATGATTTAACTCAGCTGGCAGCTTTACTCAAACGCAGTTTGTTATTGGCCAGCAGCGTAGCTTTAATTCTGATTTTATTATCCCCCCTTATAAAACACGCCATTGCTTATTTATCTGCTGCCAATAGTGATGTGCTCAATGAGGCCTATCGGTATTTTAGTATTCGTATTTTTAGTGCCCCTGCTGCGCTATGTAACTTAGTTTTATTAGGCTGGATGCTCGGCGTTCATTATGGGCGAGGGCCATTTTATTTATTGTTAGTCACTAATATTACCAATATTGTACTCGACATTTATTTTGTAGTTTATCTTGATTGGGCGGTTGCAGGGGCGGCTTGGGCATCATTAATAGCGGATTACACGGCTTTAATTTTTGCTTTGCTGTTAGTGGTTCAGCTAGCTAAAAAACAGGGCATAAGTTTAGCGGTTGCAAATTGGTTTAGCATAGAAAAAATGGCAGGATTATTAAGTTTAAATCGCGATATTTTTATTCGTTCTTTAGTATTGCAGTTATGTTTTAGCTTTATGACCTTTTATGCTGCACGTATAGGTGAAACTACATTGGCAGCCAATGCGGTACTACTCAACTTTTTAATGTTGGTCAGCTTTGCGCTTGATGGAATTGCTTATGCGAGCGAGGCCAAAGTAGGCCAAGCGAAAGGTCAACAAAGTGTTGAAAAGATAAGGCTATGGGTAAAAATAAGCGTATTTTGGGGCATGTTGTTTGGCATTTTGTATAGTGTATTTTTTATATTATTTGGCAGCTCTATTATAAAGCTGTTGACTAATGTACCTGAGGTTATTGAAGAAGCTACTCATTACTTACCGTGGGTAATTGTGCTGCCAATTTTAGCGATGAGTTGTTTTTTGTTTGATGGTATATTCGTTGGTTTAACACGTGCTAAAGCAATGCGAAATAGTATGCTGTTATCGGCGACAATAGGTTTTTTTGGGGTGTTTTGGCTATTTAAGGAATGGCAAAATAATGGCTTATGGTTGGCAATGAGTTGCTTTATGCTAATGCGGGGTGTAACACTTATAATTAAATATCAGCAGCTAAAAACTAATAATCAATTACTTGATTAAACCGTTATTTCCACAGATCGGGGTCGTTATTTTTGGCAGGGATGTTTTTCAATACTTGCGAAAAACGATTGGCAAAAATACCCGCGTAGCCCCAGAATGCAAAAAACAATGCCGGCGCTAAAATTACTATGCCAATGACTTGTAAACTATAATGACTGTAATAACCCAAAGTGATAAATATCACGGCCAGCACAAACAGTGCTAGGCCGAGAAAAAAGCGCTTTAGACTCAACTTAGGGTCGCTCCCTAAGCGGTAAATGAGTGGCTTTAGCATAGTGGGTTAATACTTAGTAATAAGAGTGCTCGCCAGCTTCGTGATCGGTTATGTCAGCCACACCGGTGATCTCATCAAACTTAGCAATCATTTCTTTTTCAATGCCTTCTTTTAGTGTGACATCAATCATAGAGCAACCATTACAACCACCACCAAATTGAAGCACAGCAATACCAGCAGCGGTGATCTCTACTAAGCTTACTTGGCCGCCATGATTTGCAAGTTGTGGGTTAACTTCTGTTTCTAACATGTGTTGAACGCGTTCATTTAGGCTTGCGTCTTCACCTAGCTTACGTGCTTTAGCATTAGGCGCTTTTAGAGTTAGCTGCGTGCCCATTTTGTCAGTAACAAAATCAATTTCAGCTTCGGCTAAAAAAGGCGCGCTTTCGGCATCAACAACAGCGTCAAAACCGTTAAAGTTTAGGCGAATATCGCTCTCTTCTACCGCGTCTTCTGGACAATAAGAAACACCACATTCAGCTTGTGATGTACCAGGATTAACAACAAACACACGAATATTCGTTTGTTGAGATTGATCTGCTAATAGCTTAGCAAAATGCGCTTGCGCTGTTTCGGAAATTGAAATCATAAAACCGTCTATACTTGACTAAATTACTCGGATACTGCATATCATACTCCGCTCATCGTGTTGCGGCTAGTGTTGAGCGTAAAAAGTTGGCATCTATTTTAAGCAATGGTAGCGTGCAATTAACAAACATTTTTAGAGTTATTTATATGCGGTTTATATTTACAGTAATGGTGATACTAGCCAGTTTTTCAAGTGCGGCAAAGCCCCTGTCGTATTATTTTGAGCAACAGGTTGAATTTGATCCCAGCATTCCAACACCTGAAAAAGTACTTGGTTATCAAGTGGGTGAATGGCATGTAAGGCATGATCAGCTTGTACGCTATATGGAAATTTTAGCTCAAAAAAGCGATCGAGTTAATTTTGAAGTAATAGGTCGTACCCACGAGCAGCGCCCACTAGTTATGCTCACTATTACCGCAGCTAACAAACTAAAAAATATAGAACAAACTCGCCAAGCACACTTAGCTCGTCTAAATAACTCAAACAATAAATTAGCAGAGCAGCCAAGCGTTGTGTGGATGGGTTACAGTGTTCATGGGAACGAATCGTCAGGGAGTAATGCTGCCTTGCTAGTGGCTTATTATTTAGCAGCCGCGCAAGGTGATGAAATAAATGAGCTACTTAACAACACGGTGATTTTACTCGACCCGGCACTTAACCCAGACGGCTTAGCACGTTTTGCTAATTGGGCTAATAGTAATCGTGGAATGAACTTATCGTCAGATCCGCAAACGCGTGAGCATGTAGAGAGCTGGCCAAGTAGCCGTACCAATCATTACTGGTTTGATTTAAATCGTGATTGGCTTTTACTGCAGCACCCTGAGTCGCGAGCGCGTATAGCCAAGTTTCATTATTGGAAACCTAATATTTTAACTGACTTTCATGAAATGGGACCAAACAGTAGCTACTTTTTTCAACCAGGGATCCCAAGTCGTAAACACCCCATTACCCCTGAAGAAAATGTGAGCTTAACCAAAGCAATTGCAAATTATCATGCAAAAACTTTAGATGAAAACAACGCACTGTATTTTACAGAAGAAAGCTTTGATGACTTTTATTATGGCAAAGGTTCAACTTACCCTGATGTAAATGGTGGTGTCGGTATTTTATTTGAACAAGCAAGTTCTCGCGGTCATATTCAAGAAACGATCAATGGCCCGCTAACTTTTGCGTTTACGATTAAAAACCAACTTTTAACGAGCTTATCAACGTTTAAAGCGGCGATTGATAACCGCCAAGCTTTACTTGAGTATCAGGCTAACTTTTATAACAAAGCGGTTGAGCTTGCCAAAGATGAAGACTATCAAGGCTATATTGTTCAAGGTGGGGAAGACAAAACACGTACTAACGACTTTTTAAGCATACTTAAACAGCACCAAATTAATGCTTATCCAGTTAAAGAGGGACTAAAAGCTGAAGGTAAAAACTTTACCGCTAATAGCTATTTTGTGCCGCTTGCGCAACCACAATACCGATTAGTTAAAGCTATTTTTAGTGAACAGCAAAACTTTGCCGATAACACTTTTTACGATGTATCAGGTTGGACATTAGCGCATGCGTTTAATTTACCATTTGCTAAAGTAAACAGCCGCTGGGGATTAGAGGTTGATACTACGGCTTGGCAAAAAGCAAAACAGCCTGTTTTAACGCCGCTAACTAAAAACTATGCCTACGGATTTGCTTGGGACGACATGCTTGCCCCAAAAATGCTCAATAGTTTATTACAGCAAGGCATTAAAGCGCGTGTTGCATTAAAGCCATTAACCGCAACATCAACAAGTAATGAGATAAATTTTGATGCTGGCAGTATTATTATCCCTGCAGGACTGCAAACAGAGACTGATTGGGTGGCAAAGCTAAACCAAGCACAAAGCCAATTTGATATTGAAATTAAGCCAATTACCACAGGCTTAACCAGTAAAGGTGCCGACTTAGGCTCGCGCTCTATGGCGGTTGTTTCTGCGCCTAAGGTGTTATTAGTTGGCGGTAAAGGGGTTAGCCAATATGAAGCAGGTGAAGTGTGGTATTACCTAGAACGCTTTGTAGGCGTAGCGCCTACCATTGTTGAAATGAACCGTTTAGCGTCTTTAGAGCTCAGTAATTACAGCCATATTGTTTTGGCGCATGGCGATTATTCGACGTTATCTGATACCGACAAAGTGGCAATTAAAAGCTGGGTGAGAAAAGGCGGCGTTATTTGGGGTCATAAAGGCGGGGCAAAGTTCTTAGCTGATCAGCAGTTATTAAAAGCAAACTACTTATCACGTAAAGATGTTGCCAGCGCATTTGATACTCAAGGTTTAAAATATGCAGACAAAGACCATCTAGCGGGTCGCCAGCGTATTGCAGGCGCTATATTTAATACTGATGTAGATACAACGCACCCACTGACGTTTTCATTTAAGCGTGACACTCTGCCAGTATTTAAAAACAGTACCTGGTTACTTGAAGCCTCGCAAGCGCCGTTTGTAAATATACTCACCTATACACAACAGCCGTTACTTGCTGGTTTTACTGATGCAGTTAATGTAGAGCAAGTGGCCGGCGGTGCTGCGCTAATGGCTCACTCTTATGGTCGAGGTAGTGTGATTGCGATGACAGACAACCCTGTATTTAGAGGTTACTGGTATGGCACCAGCCGATTATTAAGTAACGCTTTATTTTTCGGTCATACCTTTCGCGTCAGTGGTAACTAAATCTAAAGTGGCGTTAAACAGGTCGTAAATGCCCAGACTTGTTTAGCGCCCGCTTCTTTTAGCGACAAGGTGGCTGCATTGAGTGTTGCACCGGTGGTCATAATATCATCAATAATGACCACCGTTTTACCCTCTAAATTGGCAGTACATGAAAAAGCCTGCTGTAAATTTTTTATCCGCTTTGTTTTGCTCAGTTGTGACTGTGCCGAGGTGTTTTTATTGCGTATTAAAACATTATTCAAGACCTTAAAGGATGACAAACAAGGCTGCCATACTTGGGTAACCTGATTAAATCCTCGACTAAAAAAACGCGACTTGTGCAAAGGTAAAATAATAAATACAGCAGCAGCTAAATGCTGTTTATTAGTAAAAATAGTAAGTTGTTTTTTGATGACTTGCTGCAGTGCTTTTTTGTAATGAATTTGATTATTAAATTTGAGTTGTTTTAGCCATAAATCAAAAGGGGGTTGATAAAAAGCGCAGGCAAATAGTTTCTCAAAGCTGCAGTTAGGAAACATTTCTACAATATCTGGGCGGTAAAATAAATTGTCATACTCAGCCAAATCTAGCAAAGGCAGGTCATCTAAACAAAACTGACATAGTCCCAGTGAGCTGTGTATCTGATTCTGGCACAACACGCAATACGAGGGAAACAGCCAATCAGTTAGGCTAAGTTTCATTCGCTGATTCTCCTCATTACAAACTCCCCCTAAAACGCTATCATAGATTTAAGTTTGGTTAAGGTTAGGCAAATATGCAAAATGAATGTGTGTTGTTGCATGGTTGGGGAATGAACCAAGGCGTGTGGCAGTTAATAAAACCAGAATTAGAATTTTTATATTCTGGTAAGGTACGTAGTTTAGACTTACCTGGTTACGGTGCTCATGATGTCTCTTTGGAACCGTATACTTTACATGATGCAGCTCAGCTGGTGAGTCAGCAATTAAAACCACAATCTGTTTTGATGGGATGGTCTTTAGGCGGTTTGTTTGCCATTTATATTGCCAAACATTGGCCAGAAAAAGTGTCAAAAGTTATTTTAGTTGCCTCCACTCCTTTTTTTGTAGAGCAATTGCCCTGGGAAGGTATTAAACCTAAAGTGCTCACACAGTTTAAAGAACAGCTATTGCAAGAGCGTTCAAAAACGATAGAGCGCTTTTTGGCGATTCAAGCGATGGGCAGTGAGTCGGCGCGAGATGATGTAAAACAGCTAAAACAACTATTGAGTCAGTCACCGCCGCCGAGTAACCAAGCATTGAGTGCGGGGTTAGATATACTGCAAAGTGAAGACTTACGTGAATTATTTTCTCACTGTCCCGTCGCGATTAGTGGAATTTTTGGGCGTTTAGACTCTCTCGTTCCTTATCGAGCAATTGAAAAAATGGTCGCACTTAATTCTGGCTTTGAGTACGAAGTGATAGACAAAGCATCCCATGCGCCATTTATTTCTCATAAAAAAGAATTTTTATCTGCCGTTAAATCAATGCTTTGAAGCAAAGCCATGAATACAGCGGTTTAAAGCTTTATTTTGCGTGATTTTTGAGCGATAATTAAACAATATTTATTTGGTGGAGGTTTATTATTATGCCGATTGGATCTGTATTTAATAGCGGTGTTGAAGGGTTTAATAGAGCCAGCCAAGGTATTGAAAAGGCCAGCGCTGAGATTAACCGTGCCAGCATAGAGCAGCAAGATGATTCTCAATTAGCGCAGCAACGTCAATTAACGGCTGCTCGCCCTGAAGAAGCCGTAACCGCGCCGGTATCCCAACCTGCACGAATTGATGATGCATTAGTAAACTTAAAAGTTGAAGAGTTTAATGCCAAGGCTAACACGCAATCAATTCAAACTGCAGATGATGTACTAGGCACTTTAGTTGATATCAAAGTGTAATTCCTCATGAATATCGTCACGCCGTTTCCGTCTATCAATATAAACACTGCAAATGTTTATACGGAGACTGCTCGGCGTGACAATCAGTTACGTGAAGTCATTCCCCCAGCCGCTGCAAACACCGCTGGTAGTACTGAAAACAAAGCTCAAAGTGATGCAGAAAAAGCCAAACTACCTGGTAACAGCGATAGTTCAACTTATACTGCAAGCGGCAAAATTGCAGACAACAAAATTATTGAACAACGCGAAGGCAATGCTGATAGTGATCAAGATGATGCCGAGCAAGAAAAACAGCAAGCTGCCGAAGAAGTTAGTGAGCAAGAAGAGCTTCAACTTGAGCAAGAAGAGCTTCAACTTGAGCAAGAACAGCAACAAATTAAAGAGCTCAAAGCTCGCGATACCGAAGTGCGAACCCACGAGCAAGCGCATGCGGCTGTTGGTGGACAATATGCCGGTTCACCCAGTTACGAATACCAAAGAGGCCCCGATGGCACTAATTATGCCGTAGGTGGTGAAGTACCGATTGATGTTGGGATTATCAATGGCGATCCGCAAGCAACCATCGATAAAATGCAAACGGTACGTGCTGCTGCACTAGCACCAGCAGAACCCTCAGGTGCCGACAGAGCGATTGCGGCAGACGCCACACAGAAAATGGCTGCCGCACAAGCTGAGTTAGCTTCAGCTGATGACGAAGACAGCAGCGAAGATAAAAGCAGAGTCAGTGCGTCGTTTTCTAATAGTGAAAGTTCAGAAGTAAAAACCGCTAAAAGCGAAGAACAATCGCGTGATATTGAAGTTGAAGCGCGTGCAGGACGCATTGCTAGCTTTTATCAACTGGCCACATCCCCCGCGATTCAGAGCGAATTTTCAGCGCAAATTTAGCTGATTAAAAATAAAAAAAACCGCCTAGGCGGTTTTTTTATTTTTAAATATATCGTTTAAATTACTTTTTCACTTTTGCGTTAGCAAAGGCGTCAGCAAAGGCATTCCCCATCATCGCATTGCCTGTATCGCGTTTAGGCTTAGGCGCTCGTGCTTGGTTTGTATTATTGCTGCGAGGCTTTTGCGGTGCTGCAGCTGCTGCTTTATTGCTGGTGTCTATGTCGTCATCTAGGCGCATAGTAAAACTAATGCGTTTACGGGCAGCATCGACTTCAACCACTTTTACTTTAACAATGTCACCTGCTTTAACCACTTCGCGTGGGTCTGAAATAAACTTGTTAGTAATAGCTGAAATATGCACGAGTCCATCTTGATGAACACCCACATCAACAAATGCACCAAAATTAGCAACGTTAGAAACCACACCTTCTAAAATCATACCAGGCTTAAGGTCACTAATTTTTTCAACACCGGCTTTAAACTCCGCGGTTTTGAATTCAGGACGTGGATCGCGACCTGGTTTATCAAGCTCGCTAATAATGTCAGTCACGGTTGGTAAGCCAAATTTATCGTCAATATAGTCGTTTGCAGCGAGTTTACTTAAAAATTCACTGTTACCAATTAAGTTATTTACGTCTACCTGATTATGTTCACAAATACGCTTAACGATTGGGTATGCTTCAGGGTGAACTGATGAGTTATCTAGCGGATCGCTGCCATTATTAATGCGTAAAAACCCGGCCGCTTGTTCGAATGCTTTTGGCCCTAAGCGTTCTACTTTTTTCAACTGACTACGTTTTGTAAATGACCCATTCGTGTCACGGTAGTTTACAATGTTTTGAGCCAACGTTTTGTTTAAGCCAGAAACACGTGCAAGCAAAGGCACTGAGGCCATATTTAAATCAACCCCCACACTGTTTACACAGTCTTCTACTACAGAAATTAGGCTTTGCCCAAGTTGGCTTTGTGATACATCGTGTTGATATTGGCCTACACCGATAGACTTAGGCTCTATTTTAACTAGTTCAGCTAATGGATCTTGTAGGCGACGTGCAATAGATACTGCACCGCGTAAAGATACATCTAAATCTGGGAACTCATTAGCGGCAAATTCAGACGCAGAATACACCGAAGCGCCGGCTTCACTGACCATAATTTTATTCAGTTTAAGCTCGGCGTTGGCTTTGATAAGTTCGCCAACCAGTTTATCTGATTCGCGAGAAGCAGTGCCGTTACCAATCGCAATAAGCTCAACTTTATGTTGGCGACATAATTGCTCGAGCGTACGCAGTGATTTATCCCAATGATTTTGCGGTGCATGTGGGAAGATTGTTTGTGTAGCGAGCAGTTTTCCTGTGCTATCGACTACCGCAATTTTACAACCAGTACGCAAGCCAGGATCTAAACCAAGTGTCGTGCGAGGGCCTGCAGGCGCTGCCATTAATAAATCTTTTAAATTTTTAGCAAATACGTCAATGGCACCGGTTTCGGCTTTTTCACGCATTGCGGCTAAAAACTCGTTTTCTAAGTGTAGCCCAAGCTTAATTTTCCATGCCCACTGCACCACAGTTAATAACCATGCACTAGCAGGTTTGTTTTTAATATCTAGGCGGTAATGATCACTGATCATTTGGGCACATAACTGGGCTGGATTTTCAGCACTTGGCTCAGGGTTAATCGTTAACTGTAAAATGCCTTCATTACGTGCTCTTAGCATGGCTAATGCACGGTGCGAGGGCACTTTTTTTAACGGCTCTTGATGTTCAAAGTAGTCTCTGTATTTAGCACCTGCTTGTTCTTGCCCGTCAATTAACTTACTCTCAATCGCCCCATTTTGACTAATATGGCTTCTAAACTTAGCGAGTAATTTAGCGTCTTCAGCAAAACGCTCCATTAGAATAAATTTGGCACCATCAAGGGCTGATTTTGTATCAATAATGGCTTTATCGGCATTAATATAGTGAGCAGCTTCAGCTTCTGGGTCGAGCATTGGGTCGTTAAATAACGCATTAGCAAGAGGTTCTAAACCGGCCTCAATAGCGATTTGACCTTTAGTGCGACGCTTTGCCTTATAAGGCAAGTATAAATCTTCAAGCTCGGTTTTACTTTGCGCTGCTTTTATATCAGCTGCTAATTCCCCGGTAAGCTTATTTTGAGATTCTATCGTCGATAGAATAAAGCCACGACGCTCTTCAAGTTCACGTAAATAAGATAAACGTTGTTCTAGAAGGCGTAGTTGGGTGTCATCTAATCCACCGGTCACTTCTTTTCTGTAACGGGCAATAAAGGGGACGGTTGCGCCTTCATCAAGTAACTTTGTTGCTGCAACCACTTGTTGCTGCTGTGCATTTAGCTCAGTTGCTAAACGTGCAGAGATATCGCTCATGCAAAAACCTTTTAATACAAAAAATAAGACCAGCTAAGAAGTTAACTGATGCGTCAATGTCTTGAATAATATCACAGGGGAAGGTAATAAAAAGCTCTTAAAGCAAGCTATTTTACTTGCTTTAAGATGCCATTACTGGGGTTGGAACTATACTAATAAAAAGCTGATTTAGTGAGGGTGCTCTATACTTTCGAGTACTTCACTAAATGTGTGCGCTATTGGACTAATATGAACAGGAATTTGCAGCTTACGTGCTATATCGCGTGCTGAAATTAAACCACTTATTTCATTATTAGCCGCAGTGACTAATAAAAACATAGCGCCATGATGTTCCATAGTTTGCAGTGCATCACCAATGCATGAGTAGCTTAAGCTTTTCATACTTACACCCATTAAATTACTTAGCGGTGTCATTAAATAGCGCAAGCTAATTTCACTACGAGGCAAGCCTAAACGCTGTGCTAAAATCATGATTTTTGAGCTTTGTAAATCAGCACTCGCCACTATACCTACTAGCTTTTGCTGCTCATCAGTTACCAAAATAAAATCAGAGCGTTGAGTCGTTAACTGTTTTGACGCTTGTTCAATTGTTGTATCAAACGATGCACGCATCGGGCTTGTATCAGTAAAACTAGTCACCACTTGTGTAGCAGGTGAAGTTAAATCAATGACAGCTTCATTAGTAAATGTATTCGCAATAGTGCCATGCGAAATATCTTGGGTACGGAGTTCTTTAAAGTTAGACATAATATCCACCTAATTAGTTATAAAATTTAATAATGTTTAAAAGCAAGTTATTAAACTAAATAACGGGTGGCGCTCGCGGGTGTGCATGGCTGTAAGGTGTGACTAAAAGGCTGCTTTCATAATGAAAGTAAAACGCTAAAGGAAGTGGTTGAATTTCTCTAAGCGCAATAACACCGACATGAGAATCTATATCGGTGTCGAGGTTTGCTTGGTCAGGAGAGTCGCAAACAATAAATTCTGCAGGTGTAAAACCAGCATCAATTTGCGTATTTTTGGGTGTTGCATGCAATGTCAAACTTACACTCATAAAGAGTGTAAACAATAGGGCATTTTGTAATATGCGCGCTGTAATGTTTGACATAGTGACGACCTTAATTAACTACTCTCAAATTAATACATCATAACTTGAGTTACTTTAGTTATAGCTTACTCAGATAATATAAACAATAAAAAGTTAATATGATCTGAATCAAAACTAAGCCGTTTTATTTTTGGTAGGAAATATTATTTACATACCATTGCTTAGCACCTTGAGGGGTCATGACCTCAAAATCATCGTCTACTTGTTTTTTTAATAGTGCTCGCGCCATCGGTGAGTCAATAGAAATGTAATCGTTACGATCATAAATTTCATCGGGACCGACAATTCTAAACTTTTTACACTCCCCAGCCTCGTTTTCTATTTCAACCCAAGCACCAAAAAAAACTTTGCCGTCTTGTACGGGTGAGTAATCAACAATTTTTAAATCGGGGATGCGCTTACGTAGATAGCGCACTCGGCGGTCTATTTGGCGTAATAGACGCTTGTTATACTGATAGTCTGCATTTTCAGAGCGATCACCAAGGCTTGCAGCCCAACTCACAATTTTAGTGACTTCTGGGCGTTTTACATTCCAAAGATGGTCATGTTCTTGCTGAAGTTGTAAATAACCTTCGCGAGTAATTAAGTTTGTTTTCACGCCGTGTTCTTGTTTAATTTTCATGTGTGGCACGGTATTAAAATAAAGGCAGCTTGTCGAGATAAAATAGCCACCAATGGGTTTGAAATGTTCAGTAACAATCTAAGCACTTAATTAGTTTTTTATTATTAAGTTTTTCATTTATATTAACTATTAATAAATTATAAAAATAAGCAACAGATTATGGGACAAGAGACAGTAAAAGTATTAGTGGTTGATGACGATAAACGTTTGCGCAGTTTGCTTGAGCGCTATTTAGTAGAGCAAGGATTTATTGTTAGAACAGCCGCCGATTCACAGCAAATGGATAGGCTTATTGAGCGTGAAAACTTTCACTTAATGGTGCTTGATTTAATGCTGCCTGGAGAAGACGGGCTCTCTATTTGCAGACGGTTACGTCAAAAAGAAAACCAAATCCCAATTGTGATGTTGACCGCTAAAGGTGATGAAGTAGACCGCATTATTGGTTTGGAGCTCGGTGCTGACGATTATATTCCTAAACCGTTTAATCCACGTGAGTTACTTGCCCGCATAAAAGCAATATTACGCCGCCAATCAAAAGAAGTGCCAGGGGCACCTTCAGCAGAAGAGAATTTAATTGAGTTTGGTAAATTTACTTTAAATTTAGCCACACGAGAAATGAGCGAGGGGGATAATACCGTATCGCTCACAAGTGGTGAATTTGCCGTATTAAAAGCGTTGGTATCTCACCCTCGAGAGCCGTTAAGTCGTGATAAATTAATGAACTTGGCAAGAGGTCGTGATTACAGTGCGCTAGAGCGTAGTATTGATGTGCAAGTGTCACGCCTTCGCCGTATGATTGAAGTGGATGCGGCTAACCCGCGTTATATTCAAACTGTATGGGGATTAGGTTATGTGTTTGTTCCTGATGGTGAAAAGTAATAATTATGGGGATGTTTCCACGTAGTGCGTTTGGGCAAACTGTTTTTTTAGTAGCAGCTTTGTTGCTGATTAACCAAATTGTATCCTACGTCACAGTAAGTTTATATGTTGTTAAACCCACCATTGAGCAAGTTAATTTGATGCTTGCTAAGCAAATTAAAACTGTATTTATTGACTGGGAAGATGGTGTTGAAGTAACCGATGAAGTTTCAGAAAAGTTTTTTGCAATAACCGGTATTGAGGTGATGACTCAGCGTGAAGCGATGCGCAATGGCTTAGGGCAAAGTCGTGAGTATTCAGGGCTATCGCGAAGTATGTCAGAGCAGTTGAATGGGTTTTCTCGGGTACGCATTAGTCAAACCGATCCACTTATTTATTGGGTGGAAGCCCCGCAAGCACCGGGCTATTGGGTTAAAGTCCCCTTAACCGGATTTAAAGAAAGTAATCTTGAATTTTTAACTTTTTACTTATCCAGTATAGGCTTTTTAAGTGTATTAGGCGGGTGGTTATTTGCAAGGCATTTGAACCGACCATTAAAAGCACTGCAACAAGCGGCAATAAAAGTAGGCGTTGGTGATTTTAGTACTAAGTTACAAGAACAAGGCTCAAGCGAAGTTATTGAGGTAACGCGCGCTTTTAACCAAATGTCGCGAGGTATAGCAGCCCTTGAAAATGATCGTCGATTACTCATGGCCGGTGTCTCTCACGACTTACGCACACCGCTTACCCGTATTCGGTTAGCCACAGAAATGATGGTTGATGAAGATGATTATTTACGCGAAGGTATTATTTACGATATTGAAGATATGAATGGCATTATTGATCAGTTTATTGAATATTTACGCCATCATAAACGTGAAGAACAAAGCTATGAAGATATCAATGCGTTAGTAGCCGAAGTCGTACAAAGTGAATTAAAGCATCAACGTGTTATTACGTTTGAAAGCAATCCTAACCTAGGTAATATTCCCATAAGCTCAGTGGCTATTAAGCGAGTAGTGACGAATATGATTGAAAATGCACTGCGTTACTCGCAAGGGGATATTGAGGTGCAAAGTTATTTTAATAGCAATAAAAAGTACGTCATTATTGCGGTTAACGATAATGGCCCAGGTATTCCTGAGAGTGAATTAGAATCAGTGTTCGAACCATTTAAGCAAGGTGACGCTGCACGAGGCAGTGAAGGCAGTGGTTTAGGCTTAGCTATTATTAAACGCATTATAGACATGCATAATGGCAAGGTTGTGCTCTCTAATCGCCCTGAAGGTGGTTTAAGTGCGCAAATATATTTACCGGTTAAAGTGGTTAATCAAAACTAAATAAAGCTATCCGCCGTTATATGCGGATAGCTTTAACCATTTTATAGTGCTTTAAAACGAATGGCTGTACCACCACTGGTGGCCAATTTTAGTGTGAGTTTATCATTTGCGGTAACAGTGCGTTTTTCGATTTTTAAATCGTAAGGGTTGTTCTTCCACTCTGCCTTATCACCATCTTTGTAGATTTGCGCTTCAAACTGTTTATCTTTATCTAAGAAGTCGAGTTTAACCTCAATGGTGCGGGCGTTTTCATCAGTTACAGCGCCTAAGTACCAGTCATTACCAGTGTAATGATCGCGTTTACGTTCTTTTCGTGCAAATACAATAAAGTCGCCTACTTCTCCATCAAGCGCAATACTTTGTTGCCAATCGGTCGGTACGTCTTGAATAAATTGAAAAGCATCGGGCTTAGCTAAATAATTTTTAGGTAAATCAGCCGCCATTTGAATTGGGCTGTACATTACAACATAAAGTGCTAATTGCTTTGCAAGTGTTGTTTGCGGGCGATTTGTATCGCCACCTAAGCCATTAAAGCTCATATCAAAAATACCTGGCGTAAAGTCCATTGGGCCTGCCAGCATACGCGTAAAAGCAAGCATTGGAATGTGCTCTGGTGGATTGGGTGGCGTGCCCCATGCGTTAAATTCTTGGCCGCGAGCGCCTTCACGAGCAATCCAATTAGGGTAAGTACGGCGAAGGCCGGTGTCTTTTATTGGCTCATGAGTATTAATACTTATTTTATGTTTTGCAGCTAGCTTAACGTTGTATAAGTACTCATTAACCATAAATTGGCCGTCATGCCACTCAAAACGGGCAATGCCGTTTTCATCAATGCGTTTAATATTGCCACCATCGGCCACATAACCGGTTTTAATTTGGCTTACATTTGATTGCTCGTAAAGCGCAAAAGCGTCTTCCATTTGATTACGATAATTTGTTACGTTACCTGAAGTTTCATGGTGGCCAATTAACTGCACCCCTTTTTGCTTACCGTAGCGGGTAAGCTCCTCAATATCAAAGTCATCATATGCTTGGGTAAAGCTAAATACATCGCCATTAAAAAACCAGTCGCCATCCCAACCAGTGTTCCAACCTTCAACTAATACACCATCAAAGCCGTATTTTGCGGCAAAGTCCATGTAGTATTTAGTATTTTTTGTGGTAGCACCGTGTTTTTCGCCACTACCCCAAGTATTCTCATTGATGTGCATGCCCCACCAAATACCTACGTATTTGCCTGGTTTAACCCAGGACACATCACCGAGCTTATTTGGCTCATTTAGATTTAAAATAATATCTGAATTAACTAAGTCTACCGCATGTTCGCCAATTTGAATGGTGCGCCAAGGCGTATTAAATGCACCGTGCTTTTTGACTGCTATACCATCTGACCATGGCGTTAAATCGGCGCTAAAAGTGCCTGGGCGACGTTGGTTAAGCACCATGCCCGCATAATCGACTAGGGCTGCTTCATGAATACTGACATGCACGCCGTTGCCATTTTTAAAAGTAAAAGGGGTGTGAGCGAGTGCAGCATCTTGTAAGGCTGTGGTGTTGTAGACATATTCGTAACGATTCCAACCGCGAGCAGGTATCCACCATGCAGTGGCTTTATCGGCACCGGCGATGGCAAACTCGGTCAGCTCTTTAGTAATTTCTGTTTTTTCAAAACCGGCTTGTTTAGGGACTTCATAGCGAAATCCCACACCGCTATCAAAGGCTTTAAATCGCACTGTGTATGTGCCACCGTGGGGTGCGGGTTTATTAAAGGTAACGGCAATTTCATTGTGCTTGTCGACAACGGTTTGACGCTCTCCCCAAGGTTGCTGCCATTGACTATCTGTTTGTGAGCGAGTTACTTCACTAATAACAAAACCTTCATCAAATGGCGCTTGGCTTTTAAATCTAAAACCTAAATGTGACTGCGTAATAACAGGTTTACCGTTAAAGCTAATAGAATAGTAAGGAGATGAAGATTGATCAGATATGGTGATTTTAATTTTTTGATCAGGCGATTCCAGCATGGCTTCTTTTGCAAAAGCGCTGCTTGAAAGTAAAGCAACTAGCAGTAAAGGTAATCTCATTGTGTGTCCTTTATGTCAAATTGTAGACTATGAGCATAAAGTGAAGGTGGGGTTATTACGAGATGACTGCAAACGTATTCAGTGTAATTAAACACATAAAAAAGGGCTCTAGCGAGCCCTGTTTTATATTTATAACTTATTATTTTTTATCAAAAGCGCGTTTCATGTAATTAGGTGTTGCGAGTGCACCGTGATGAATGCCGCCATTGTAGTATTCACTATGCTGTGCAATTGTTGCTGCGCCGTCTTCTCTAAAGCCATTAAATGCCTCAGATTTGCGAGCTAGCGTCACTGACCATAACCCACTTGGGTAAATAGGTTGTGGGAATGGGAGTGTTTGTAAATCGTTAAAACCAACACTTAGCATAGCTTCGCGCATTTCAACCAACAGTGGCATATGCATTAATGGCGATTCACTTTGTTGTACCAGTATTCCACCAGGGCGAAGTGCGTTTAAACAGCTAGTATAAAACGCATGGTTAAATAAACCTTCACCTGGGCCTACCGGATCAGTACCATCAACAATCACTACATCAATAGACTCACCAGCTGCTTCGCGCATGTATTTAATGCCATCGTCAAACATCACAGTAGCACGTGGGTCATTATTTGATTCACATAACTCTGGGAAGTACTTTAACGACATTTGGGTAACCACTTCGTCAATATCTATTTGAGTTACAGTTTCTACGCTTGGGTGCTTGAGCACTTCACGTAACGTACCGCAATCGCCGCCACCAATAATAACTACGTTTTTTGGGTTTGGATGCGCCAGTAATGCTGGGTGGCTGATCATTTCGTGGTAAAAAAAGTTTTCACGGCTACTTACCATAGTACAACCATCAATGATCATTAAATTACCAAAGTCTGTGGTTTCAAACATTTCTACTTTTTGAAAAGGAGACTGTTTTTCATCTAACTTTTTGTTAATACGTAATGAAAATGCGCTGCCATCGCGGTCGCTAATTTCAGTAAACCACTTACTTTGATCTAAATTTGCCATAGTTGTTGTTACACTTTTGGTTGAGTATGAAAAAAAGGAGGCAATTCTGCCAGTGCTTGGCCTATTGCTCAATCAAATTTTACTCTCTTTAGCGAATAAAGTTAGCTATAAAGAGGGGAAAGTTCAATTTTTGTTAGCTTAGCAGATAGTGACGTATTAAAATGCCCCTTTACACCTAATTTAATAAAGAAGAGTTGCCATGACTTGGGGTTTAGAAACAGCACGTGCTACATACAATGTTGCTCATTGGAGCGATGGTTATTTTGATATTAACGCACAAGGTGAGTTGATAGCCTATCCTGATGGCGACCAAACAAAACCTGCCATTTCTTTAAGTCAGCTTACTGAGCAATTTAAGCAGCAAGGGTTAACATTGCCCGTACTGGTGCGCTTTACTGATATTTTAAAAAATCGTGTCGATACGCTCACCAATGCCTTTACTCAAGCGCGCACTAACCGTGAATATAACGGCAAATACACCTGTGTTTATCCTATCAAAGTAAACCAACAGCGCTCTGTTGTGAGTAAGTTATTAGCTCACCCAAGTGGCCTAGTGGGACTTGAAGCTGGTTCTAAACCTGAACTAATGGCCATTTTAGGGGTGGCGAAAGAGCCTATTACTATTGTATGTAACGGCTACAAAGACAGCGAGTTTTTACGTTTAGCCTGTATTGGTCAAGCAATGGGACACAGCGTTAAAATTGTGGTTGAAAAACTCTCAGAGCTAACCACATTGCTTGAAGAAATTGATAATTTAGGCATTGAACCGGCTATTGGAATTCGTATTCGCTTAAATTCGGTTGGCAAAGGTAAATGGCAAAATACCGGTGGTGAAAAAGGTAAGTTTGGTTTAACCGCAGGACAAGTACTCAGTGCAGTGGAAGTACTTAAGCAACATAGCAAGTTGCATTTAATGCAAATGGTGCATTTTCATATTGGTTCTCAAATCGCCAATATTCGTGATATCCATCGTGCCTTGCGCGAATGTGCTCGCCATTTTGCTGAATTAACTCAATACGGTGTACCGCTAAATACGGTTGATGTGGGTGGCGGGCTTGGCGTTGACTACGAAGGCTCAGGCTCACGCAGTGCCTGCTCAATGAACTACACAGTCGAAGAGTACGCGCGTAATGTAGTGAATGCATTTGCCGATGTGTGCGATCAGCATAACTTAACGCACCCTGCTATTATTACAGAATCTGGCCGTGCATTAACGGCTCATCATGCAGTGTTGATCACCGATGTCATTGATGTAGAAAAAGCACCGAATCATTTAAACCCAGAACCGCCATTGGAAAACAGCGCATTAGTGCTAGATGAAATGTGGCAATGCTTACAACGTTTGAACCCACGTATGGCACTTGAAATATATCATGATGCTATGCACTTATTTAGCGAAGCACACGATCAATACGTGCATGGTTTAGTGAGCATGCTAGAGTGGGCGAAAATAGAGCAGCTTTACTTTACGATTTTACACCGAGTTCGTGCATCGTTAAGCGTTAACGCACGCGCTCATCGCGAAGTGCTGGATGATTTAAACGAAAAGCTAGCCGATAAACTGTTTGTGAATTTTTCATTGTTTCAGTCATTACCTGATGTATGGGGTATTCAGCAGTTATTTCCGGTCATGCCCATCGAAAATCTAACGCAGCCGCTTACTCAGCGCGCGATTATCCAAGACATTACTTGTGATTCTGACGGGCAAATACGTGAGTACGTTGAAGGTGCAGGTATTGAAACTAGTTTACCTATCCCTGAATATACACAAGGTCAGCAGTATCATATTGCCATGTTTATGGTGGGGGCATACCAAGAGATTTTAGGTGACTTACATAACCTATTTGGTGATACCGACTCAGTCCATGTTGAGCTTAATGAGCAGGGATATGTATTAACCAATGCCATTAAAGGAGACAGCGTTAAGGATGTATTAAAATTTGTTGATTATGATAGCGAGTTATTAGCTGATAACTTTGCCACTCAAATTAATAAACTTGATGTATCAGAACACTGTAAAGAAGGGTACCTAGCCGAGCTCAATGCAGGGCTTGAGGGCTACACCTATTTTGAAGATTAATTTAGTTGCATAGTTAAGCGCGGTCTTAGTGGCTGCGCGATGTTTAAAGGAATAGAAGTAATGTCAGTTATTCGCAGTGTATTTAGTATTTTCTTTTATACAATAAACACTCTTTTTTGGTTTGTGCCTATTTTTATTTGTGGCATCGTTAAGTTAATCCCAATCAAACCACTACAAAAATTAATGAGCTGGACGGCCAAGCAATGTGCCTCTATTTGGGTGACCTTCAACACGTTAAATCAAACGTTATTAACGCCAACTAAACTTAATGTTATTGGCCTTGAAGAGCTTAAATTAAAAGATTGGTACCTAGTTATTGCGAACCATCAAAGCTGGGTGGATATTTTAGTGTTACAGCGGGTGTTTAACCGAAAAATACCTTTTTTGAACTTCTTTTTGAAAAAAGAGCTTATTTACGTACCTGTTTTAGGTTTGTGTTGGTGGGCACTCGACTTTCCTTTTATGACCCGTACCAATAAAAGCCAATTAAAAAAGAATCCTAAATTGCGTGGTAAAGATTTAGAAACCACCCGTAAAGCCTGTGAAAAATTTAAAGAAATGCCAGTCAGTGTGGTTAACTTTGTTGAAGGGACGCGGTTTACAGCGCAAAAGCATGCGCGTCAAAATAGCCCGTTTCCTCACTTACTTAAACCGAAAGCGGGTGGTGTGGCGTTTGTAATGCAAGCCATGGGTGAGCAAATTTCTAAAGTGGTAAATGTCACTATTCATTACCCTGAGGGCATTCCTACCTTTATGGATTTTGCAGCCGGTAAAGTAAAACACATTGATGTACATGTTGAAGTAAAAGGCGTTAGTGACGACTTAATTGGTGATTACACTAATGATCCTGACTTTAGAGTACGCTTTCAAAGTGAATTAAACCGCGTGTGGGAAGAAAAAAACCAGACGTTGGTTAATCTCAAACAAAAATAACAAAATGAGCTGACAGTTATGCTAAAAAAATGGTTACCTAATTGGTTAAATGGCTTAATTGTTGGCTGTGTTTTATTTGCTAATTTAATAATATTTGGCGCATTAGTGCTTACCCTAGGGTTAGTTAAATTAGTGCTGCCCATACCTGTAGTGAGTAAATTATTACACAGTGCGTATAAAGGGTGGTGCAAAGGTAACCGCTTAGGGCTGTGGTTAGGCTGTAATAATATTAAAGTTAATATTAGTGGGGAGGTAAACGCCAACAGTTGGTATTTGCTAATCAGTAATCATATTAGCTGGCTTGATATTGCGGTATTGAGCTCGTTGGATGCATTGCCAGCCCCTAAGTTTTTTTTAAAAGATGAGCTTAAATACGTGCCATTTATTGGCACTGGTGCGTGGGCGATGGGTATGCCCTTTATGAAACGAGTGACCAAAGCGCAATTGGCTAAAAATCCGAATTTAAAAGGCTTAGATGTCGAGCGTACTAAGCGCAGTTGCCGTAACTTTCGTCATCATCCTACAACCATAGTTAACTTTGTAGAAGGTACGCGTTTTACTGCGCAAAAGCACCAGCATCAACAAAGTCCTTTTCAGCATTTATTAAAACCTAAGGCTGGTGGAACTGCTTTTGCCTTAGAGGTTTTAAACGAGCAGTTTGACGCTATGCTTAACACCAGTTTAGTGTATAGCGGTCAGTCAGATCATGTGTGTCGTAATATTTTAAAAGGCGAGTTGGAGTCTATTCATATTACTATTGAGGTTATGCCAATAAATACACAGATGATTGGCAGTTACCAAACCGATAAGGCATTCAGGGCCCAGTTTCAGCAATACTTAAATAACTTATGGACAGTAAAAGATAAGCAATTAAGCGCTATTCATATTCAACAAGCTAGTACTGAATTAACACCCAGTAAGGAAATTGAAATACCATGAGCAAAACACACCTACAGGAGCTAATTACTCCTTGGTTTGAAAAAGTCCCCGATGCTTTTTTTCTCAGCGCAATCACCGCCTCATCAATTGGCATTCTTTCATTATTATTTGTTTACTTATTTACTCGTCGCTTGATGTTACCGGGTATTCAAAAGGTGGTGACTAAACTCTCTCCTGAGCGTATTGGTTCATTGTCACCTATGTTAACTAAGCTGAATAAACGAATTGCTTGCTTGTTATGTTGTGTACTTTTTTTAGCCACATTTGATAGTGTTTATCCGGTTAATGCAATTGCTCAAGAGATCCTTAAAACCATTGGCCAAGCATTATTAATTATTTATATAGGTTTTATTATTAGCAGCATAGTGAGCATTGCTGGCGCTATTTATAACCAATTAGATTTTGCTCGCGAAGTACCTATTCAAGGCTTAATTCAAGTGGTTAAGCTGATCACCTTTATTGTGTGTTCAATATTAATTGTTAGTATTGTGCTTGAAAAATCGCCGACTTATATTCTCTCTGGTTTTGGTGCTATTGCCGCTGTTACTTTATTAGTATTTAAAGACACCATATTAGGTTTTGTCGCCAGCATTCAAATTGCCGCTAATCGTTTGGTGACCTATGGAGATTGGATCCAAGTAGATAACTACGGCGCCGATGGCGAAGTAATTGATTTAGGACTTAATACTGTAAAAGTGCGTAACTGGGATAACACCATAACGACCATCCCTACTTATATGCTGGTGGCCGGTTCATTTAAAAATTGGCGCGGTATGCAAGAATCTGGTGGGCGACGCATCAAGCGTTCTTTAAACATTGATATGAACAGCATCTTTTTAGTTGATGACGATTTTAAAGCGCAAATAGAAGCGGCTATACCACTGCAAGAATATATTCGACTAGGCACACTTCCCGATCCGGTGTCGAACTTAGGGCTATTTCGTCGCTATGCAGAGGGTTACTTAAAACAACACAGTAAAATCAATACCTCGCTCACACTTATGGTGCGTGAACTACAACCGCTTAATCATGGCTTACCGATTGAGTTTTACTGCTTCAGTGAAGACAAACGTTGGATATCGTACGAGCACTTACAAGCTGAAATTATGGACCATTTACTGGCCGTATTACCTGTGTTTGGGCTGCGCGCTTATCAAAGTGTCAGTGGGCAATTAAGCCCAGCTGACGGAGCCAATATGGCAGGTAAACCCAGCATTAAAGTGCCCAATAATGCTGTCCAAGGCCAACACCAATAAACAATAACAATAGCCACCAAATAGGTGGCTTTTTAATACGTAACCATGCAAACGCAGCAATCACTAATGCAATTTGCCAAATATTGCTTACGGCAGAAGTCCAAATGGGCGAATATAATGCAGCTGCCAAAAAGCCAACTACAGCAGCATTAAGCGCTGCAATTGAGCTGGTAAAGCGAGGATTACTGGCCAAGTTTATCCAGCTTTTTTGAAACGCCAGCATCAGTAAAAAACCGGGTGAAAATATCAATAATGTTGCGATTAGCGCACCCACTAATGGTTGTGCAGAGTTCAATTGTGCCCCCAAGTAGGTGGCTATAGTAAACATTGGGCCAGGAACGGCTTGGGCACTGGCGTACGCTGTTAAGAATTGATCATTACTCAGCGTTGGAACTCCCGCTTGCAAAACAGGTAATACAACGTGCCCACCACCAAATACCATGGCACCTGCTTGGTAAAAAGGCGCGAATAACGCAGCGTTTTCGCCAAGTGGGATAAAGCTGATGGCAAGTAGTAGTGCAAATAAGCCAAGAGCAATCCAATTGATGTTGGTTTTTTCTCTGCTAACATTTTCTGTAGATTTAGCTAAGTTAAGTAAAGGCCATAAAGCACCGATAATGGCAGCGGTTACTAAAATGGCGATTTGAGTGCCCAACATAGGAAATAAAATCAGTGCTAAAGTACTCATTATTGCCAGAAGTTTAAGTACCGCACTGGTGCAAAAGCTCTTCGCCATACTAAGGGTCGCATCAGCAACAATAACCACGGCAAATAGTTTCAAACCTGCAATAATAGCAAAATAAACAGCATCAAACTGATGTGCACTTATTGCAATTAGCACCATGATCAAAAACGAAGGCAGGGTAAAGCCTATAAACGCAGCGATACCACCGAGTACACCCGCACGTTCTACGCCAATAGCAAAGCTAACCTGACTTGAACCAGGGCCTGGCAGAGCTTGACTTAAGCTAATTAGCTGCGCGTAACGCGCTGTACTTAACCAGCGAAGCGAATCAACAAAGTGGTGCTTAAAGTAACCTAAATGCGCGGCAGGGCCGCCAAAGCTCATGCAGCCAAGCAAAAAAAACTGCCTAAAAATCGCAATTAACATAGTGTCCATCGCCTTTTGATAAATCATAAAATTGTCACAAACAAGTATGACATTATTATGAAACGCTATCACTACTTCCTTATTTGATAGGCAATATCAACGCTTATACGTTATTCTTCATTGTTGGTTCATACATATATTTGCATAATCGCAATAATAAATTCTAAATGAATAGGAAATTACCATGATGTTAACTAAATCACTTTTAAGTGTCACTGTCGTTGCTGTATTACTTTCTGGCTGTGAAATGAATAACACAGGTAAAGGTGCCGCTATTGGTGCAGCCGCGGGTGGTATTTTAGGTAAAGCTACAGGTAATCATAAAGATAAGCGTATTTTTATTGGTGCAGCTATTGGTGCGCTAGCGGGTGCTGCTGTAGGTGATTACATGGATAAACAAGAAGCTGCTTTTCGTGATGAGTTAGCGGGTTCGGGAGTTGAAGTGGTTCGTGAAGGCGATAACTTACGCTTAGTGATGCCCTCTAATATTACGTTTGCGACTGATCAATCTTATATTTCATCGGGCTTTCATGACACTCTAAATGCGATAGCAAGTGTAATGAATAAATACGAAAAAACCTACTTAAGTGTTGAAGGTCACACCGACAGCACGGGCAAAGACAGTTACAACATGACTCTTTCAGAGCAGCGTGCACAAAGTGTAAAAAACTACTTAGTGAACCAGCAAATTATGGCGGCACGAGTAAGCACGAGTGGCTATGGTGAATCACGCCCAATTGCCACTAACGATACCGCGAATGGTCGCGCGCAAAACCGCCGCGTCGAAATTCAAATAGTGCCTAATACACAAGGTTAATAGCTAAAACCGCGCAAATGCGTGATTTTGTATATTTTAATGGCACTTTTGCCTGCGTTAGCTGTCACAAATAGTTCTTCGATAAGGACATATTTATGGCAGCGTGGCGCACGGCAATTATTTTATCAATATGTTTACACGGATTAGTTTTGCTTTTTGCTGCTACATTAAAAGCACCTGACATAAAACCACCGCAATCAATCCCCATTAAAGCTTATATGGTAAGTGTGCCAGCTAAAATTAAAGCAACACAACAAGTCCCTCAACAACGCGCTCATACAAATAAAAATACAGAAATTAAATCTATTGAGCCTATTAATGCAACCCAATCAAAACCACTAAATATTAATTATAAAAAAACAGAGAAAACGACTAAGCCGCTAAATACCATCACGAAAAATACTCAGCCTGTAATTTTAAAGCCTTACAAAAAGATCGATTTAAACAAAGGACTCAACAGTATTTTAAAGCAACAAACTGGCTATTCTGATACTGCAAAGAATGACCCTCAGAAAAAGCGCATTACCGTCCCAAAAGAGCATGCAGGGAAGGTGAAGCCGCTATTAAAAATAGAGCAGCAAAATATGCAATTTACCACTTACCGACGAGGTGATAGCTGTTTTAAAAAGGTATCTATTGGTGCTGGGGTTATGCCCAAAAAGGACTTGCCAGAGAGTTATATCGTTGGTGTAAAGTGCGATAAAACCAAGCTAACAAAGGCTTACGATACCGCAATGAATAAATGGCTTCATAAAAAGTAACTACTAAATTGCAATCAATCTAGATTAAACTGTAATTCACATAGCTTTTGATACAAAGGGTTACTTGCCATTAATTGCTGATGAGTGCCTGTGGCTTTTATTTCGCCATTTTCCATTACCACAATCATATCGGCGTGTTTTACCGTGGCTAGTCTATGGGCAATAATCAGCGTTGTTCTATTTTGCATTAAGTGCTCAAGTGCGGCCTGAACATGATGCTCACTTTGCGCATCAAGTGCGCTGGTAGCTTCATCGAGTAGCAGTATTTCGGGATCTTTTAAAATGGCGCGGGCAAGTACAATACGCTGCTTTTGCCCACCCGAAAGCCTAACACCTTGCTCACCTAAAAAGCTGTTATAGCCTTGTGGTAACTGTTTTATAAATTCATCAGCATGTGCATGTTTGGCGGCCGCATAAACTTGCTCGTCACTGGCGCTTGGGTTGCCATAGCGAATGTTATGCATGACATCAGAGCTAAATAAAATTGGGTTTTGTGCCACCATGCCCATTTTGTTGCGTAAGGTGTTTAACGACAACTCTTTAATATCTATATTATGAAACTTAATCGCTCCGCTGGCTGGATCGTAAAAGCGCTGCAATAGTTCAAATAAGGTAGTTTTACCCGCACCGGAAGGGCCAACAATAGCCACAGTTTTACCTGTTTCAATATTTAAGCTGATATTATTTAATGCGCTTACATCTGGGCGAGAAGGGTAATTAAAACTAATACCTTCAAGTGAAATTGCACTGTTGCTGGTTGTTGCATGTAACTCATCATCTTGTGGAATTTCGGGGTTTTGTATTTTACTTTCAACCGCAAGTAGCTCGAGTAACCTTGCTGCTGCTCCTGCTGCGCGTTGTAGTTCACCGTAAACTTCTGCAACGGTCGCTACCGACATGGCCACCATAATGGCATAAAACACAAAAGCACCGAGTTCACCGCCCGTCATAGTGCCTGCTAACACATCACTACCGCCTACCCAGAGCATGGCACTAATAGCACTAAAGGTAAGAAAAATAACAGCTGCAATTAAAAACGAACGTTGTTTAATTCGGCTTTTAGCCACATTAAAGGCCTTTTCGGTTTCAAGCGCAAAAGCAGATTGTTCTTGTTGTTCGTGGCTATAACTTTGTACCACTTTTATGTTTTGAATGATCTCACCCGCGTAGGTGCTTATATCGGCAATAGCATCTTGGCTAGAACTGGCGAGTTTGCGCACCTTTTTACCAAACACTATCATAGGCACCAGTACTAAAGGGACGCAGGCCACAACGACCAAGGTAAGCTTTAAATTAGTAACAAGCAGCATAATTAAACCACCGACTAACATTAGCGAGCTTCGCAGTGCCATAGAAAATGACGAGCCAATAATAGATTGTAATAATGTGGTGTCGGTGGTTAAACGCGACATCAGCTCGCCGCTACGATTTTCTTCAAAGTAACTCGGGTGCAAGGTAACAATACGATTAAACACGGCTTTTCGAATGTCGTTACTGACTCGTTCGCCAATCCACGACATTAAATAAAATCGGCTGAATGTACCCACTGCCAATAAACTGATCAAACCAATTAATACCAACACAGCTTGTTGTAATTGCGCTTGCGAGCCGGCAATAAAGCCATGATCAATCACAAATTTAACGCCTTGCCCTAGCGATAAGTTAACTCCTGCGGTGGCAAGTAACGCCACTAAAGCCCCTAAAACTACCCATTTATAAGGCTTAATAAAATTGAATATAGGGAATAAAGCGCTAAAGGCGGCTTTATCTGAAGCAGGCTTGTCTGTAGGCATAGTAGATTCTTATTGATGATTAAGGTATAGATATGGCATCAATAGATTAAAAATCAATAGTATTAAAAATCATCAATAAGGAAAAATTATGACAACTAAACAGGTAACAGGCGAGTTTACCGTTTCATTAGCGCCTATAGAGGGGTATGCACACGGGCAGCAAGGCGTTAATTTAGGTCGTATGTCGATTGATAAACAATTTACTGGTGGCCTAACCGCAACTAGCCAAGGTGAAATGCTCAGCGCCATGACCCCCACCCAAGGCAGTGCCGGTTATGTGGCTATTGAACAAGTAATAGGCGAACTTGATGGTTTGCAAGGTGGTTTTGTACTGCAGCATTTTGGCACCATGGATAAAGGCCAAGATAGCTTGATTTTAAAAGTGGTACCCGACTCAGGCACTGATGAGCTCGCAGGATTAACAGGCAGTATGAAAATACGGATTGAGCAAGGGATTCACCATTACGATTTTGAATACATGTTATAAGTTCAACAAGGATTAAAATGCAAAAAGTAATCGAATTCAGAAAGGCCCGTTTTTTGGGTGGGGTAGATATAGTCGCACTAAATGATCGCATACAGGAATTAAACCAAGACGGCTGGAAAGTAATAAACGCAGTGCCATTGACAGGCTTTTATGGGCAAGTGCATGGTTATGCATTACTTATTGAAAATGAAGAAATATAAGGGTTACTAATGGCATTATCATTATGGTTTAGCTTAGCACTGGTATGCATGATGGGCGCAATGTCGCCAGGGCCTAGTTTAGCTGTGGTATTAAAGCATAGCTTAAATGGCGGGATGAAAAATGGCATGCTGGCAGCGTTAAGCCATGGTTTTGGGGTTGGTTTATATGCAGCGGCCTCATTATTGGGATTAGACGCATTAATGTTGCAGTTTCCTACTGTGTATCAATTTTTAGTGTACTTAGGGGCAGCCTATTTAGTGTATTTAGGTTTGAAAATACTATTTTCAAAACCTAACGACAGCGAGCTGCAAGTTCAAAAAAGTGCAGTGAGCAGTTCTAAGGCGTTACAAGATGGTTTTGCGATTGCATTTTTAAACCCTAAGTTGGCAATTTTCTTTTTGGCGCTATTTTCGCAGTTTATCGATCCAGAAAACCTTACATTAAACATCGGTATTATTATGTGCTTAACCGTTTTTGTAATAGATACTGGGTGGTATTTATTGGTGGCTTTACTCACTGATGTGTCTAAAAAGCGCTTTGGCTTTACCAAGCAAAATGTGTGGTTAGATAGACTATTAGGTATGGTATTTATTGCGCTTGCGATCAAAGTGGTAATTGGATTTTAACTATCAAAGTGATTGAATTGCGTACAGTTGGTAATTAATGTAACTTAAAAAAACTATAATTTAAAAGTGATAAAACGATGTCTAATATAATTTTAAAAAGTGCCACTTTTGATCACAAAGTCAAACAGTACTGGATGTGTTTAGCTGCAATATTTAGCCTTTTTCCAGTTGTAACTATTGTGCTTTTACCCGTTGTATTGCTTTTGGTGTGGCTAGTCGCAGGGCGAGTATTAGCAGCTATGTCGGCCGATTTACTAGAGCGCAAGCTAGTGGTTAAACGTGGTATTTTGTTTAAAGAAGAAAAATCGATTCCGCTTGAAAAAATCACTGATGTGGGATTAAGTCAGGGGCCATTAATGCGACTATTTGGTTTATACCGCTTAAGCTTTGAAACTGCAGGGCAGTCTGGTCACGGTGCATTAGTATCGTTACTTGGGGTAGTTAATGCCAGTGAATTTCGTGAAGCCATTTTAACTCAAAAAGATAACCTCACTGCAGATCAGCAAGCCCAATCTAATAACGATGAACCACAAAGCCAAGTAGAGCTCATCCGCTCGCTTACCTACAGCGTAAAAAATATCGAGCAAATGTTAGTCAACTTGTTGGATGAGAGGAAGTAAGGCGCAGGTATACATTAATTTTCGGCGATCGGTTGATCGCCGAGTGATTTAATTTTTGGCCTTTAAAATGCCTGACAAACAGCTTCTGCTTTACAGGTAATAACTGTGACGTTTTCATAACCTACGCGTGTCAGTGCTTCAGCGCTTAATGTTGCACGCGCACCACTAGCGCAATGTAAGTAAATAGGGCGTGCTGCGTCTTTTTCTATTTCCATTAACTTCATTTCAAGTAAGCCGCGCGGAATATTAATTGCGCCGGTAGCGGCTTTGGTTGCATGTTCAGCCGGTTCACGCACATCAATGAGTAATCCTTTGTTTTCACTGATCTCTTGTTTAGCTTGTTCGGCGTCGATACGACGTTGATTAGGCGTAATAATTTTTAGTAAATCGGGGATAGATGTAAGCATGGTGATTATTCCTTAAAGCCAAGTTTGCGTAATAGAGTGATTATTGGGCACCAGCTAGTAAAAGCTGATTGGATTAAGTTTACAGCGATAAAAGCGGTAAAGTATATCCACTTCGGATCGTGATACGTTTGCAAAAGGATTGATACAACAATCATGATGCCAGCGATAAGACGAAGTGCGTTATTGAGTTTCATAATAGTAGGTCACTTATTTGATTGAGTACAGAGCTACTATATTAGATATTGTTAAATTAGTAAATTCTAATATTAGACATTTCTTATCTAGCAATTTATACTAAGTGCATATTTTAGAATAAGAGCATAGTATGAAAATTGACTTTACAGCGATGGCGACTAATGTGGATCAAGCTGAGCAGCTATTAAAAATATTAGCGAATAAAAATCGACTAATGATTTTATGCTCATTACAAGATACCGAAATGAGTGTTTCGCAGCTTAACGAAGCCGTACCGCTAGCGCAGTCTGCGTTATCACAGCACCTAGCGGCACTGCGCAAAGCCAATGTAGTGGCTACTCGCCGCGAAAGCCAAACTATTTATTACCGCGTGATTGATCAAAATGCCGTGCATTTGTTAGGCACATTATATGGACTGTTTTGCAAGGGCTAAAAGTTATGAGCATGATTGATAACGCAGTAAAAAGCAGCTTAAGTGGCCGTATTCCGGTTATTATTTTTGTGTTGTCGATTTTGTTTGGCTTATTTGCTTTACAACAAACAGCGCGAGAAGAAGAACCACAAATAGTGGTGCCTATGCTCGATATATACGTATCGGCGCCCAACGTAGAAGCTCCAGAGGTAGCCAGATTGGTTACCCAGCCACTTGAAAAGCTACTTGCCCAACTTGGCGGTGTGGAACATATTTATTCCACTACACAAACGAATGCCGCAGTGGTTACACTTCGCTTTGAGGTTGGCCATGACCGCGAACAAGCTATTTTAGATACCTATGCAAAACTTAACAGTTATCAACATACTATGGCTTCTGTTATCAAAAGTTGGCAAATACGGCCCGTTGAAGTGGATGATGTACCTATTGTTATGCTGGGGCTATACAGTAAAGACCCACAACTTTATGGTGATTACGAGTTAACCCGCTTTGCTAACGAAATAGCCAACAGTTTACAGCGTATTGAACACACCAGTGAAGTAAAAGTCATTGCTGGTCGTAAACGAACCCTCACCATTAATTTAAATGCCAGCGCATTGGCTGCCCACCAAACAACCGTAAATGACGTTTTTTATGCATTAAGCGTGTCTAATCAACTAACGCAAGTAGGCAGTGTGGTTGATGGTCAGCAGCAAATTGAATTGCAAGCAGGTGATGTTCTACGAAGTCAATCTGCTGTAGAGCAGCTGGTAGTGAATGTTGTTAATGGCAAAAGTGTTTACTTGCTTGATGTTGCAAACGTTATTGATGGCCCAAGTGAAGCTAAGCATTACCAATGGCTTGCTCAATCGGCAAACCAGCAGCATTTACCAATGGTAACACTAAGCGTTGCAAAACAAACCGGCACGAACGCTGTTGCCGTCGCCAACGATGTTCATCAAATGATGGCGCAGCTAACACGCACGCTATTACCCCCTGAAGTGAGCTATGCGGTATTAAGAGATTATGGCCAAACTGCCGATGAAAAAGTAAATAACCTCACTTCAAGTTTAGTCTTTGCGGTCTTTACTGTGGTGATATTTGTGGGGGTGTTTTTAGGTTGGCGTCCGGCGGTTGTGGTTGGGCTGGCGGTTCCTATTTGTTATGGCATTACACTCTCATTAGATTTTGCATTTGGTTACACCATTAACCGGGTGACCTTATTTGCGCTTATTTTATCTTTGGGTTTACTGGTAGATGACCCAATCACAGGTATTGATAATATTAGCCGCTTTTTGAATAAAAAAGGCGATAAAAAACAGCAGATTGTTGGCGCAATGAGCGAAATTCGAAGTGCCTTACTTATGTCTACGCTCACTATTATGGTGGCGTTTATTCCACTGGCGTTTATCACCGGAATGATGGGGCCGTACATGGCACCTATGGCATTTAATGTGCCGGTTAGCGTGATGGTTTCTACCATTGTTGCATTTTTTGTAACCCCTTGGCTTGCGATGAAGTTACTCAAGCCTGATAACGAACAACCCTCCGAGCTTGCTCCTAAAGTTGGTGCATATCAAAGAATATTAAGCCCATTATTGGTTTCTAAGGGGCGAGCAAAACTTGTTTTGTGGCTAACCCTAGCATTATTTATTATTAGCGCCATGTTACCCGTGATGCGTTTGGTGCCTTTAAAGCTTCTCCCTTTTGATAATAAAAATGAGCTGCAAGTACTGATAGATATGCCAGAGGGGACTAATCTGGAGCGCACAGCTGCATTTACTAAACAAATCCAAACACTCACATGGCAATTAAACGAAGTAAGTGAAATAGCGGCCTATGTTGGCCAACCTTCAAGTATGGACTTTAACGGTATGGTGCGCGGTTATTATCGCCGTGAGGCAGCGAATCTCGCCGAGCTGAGGGTATTGTTAGTGGATAAGTCTGAGCGCGATCATCAATCCCATGGGGTGGTTATGCGCCTTCGCGAACAGCTCGCGATGCTAGCAACCGATGGCATTGTAATAAAAGTGGTTGAAGTACCACCAGGGCCGCCGGTACTGAGTACCTTAGTTGCTGAGGTTTACCGAGATGCTTTTGTTGATGAGCAAACACATTCTCAAGCTGCCTTGCGGTTAGCTGCGCGTTTACAACAAGAGCCTCATGTAGTTGAAGTCGATACCTCAATGGTGGCACCCTCGCCATTACAACGTTTTGTTACCAATAAAACCAAGGCCGCACTCAGTGCGGTTTCAACTCAAAATATTGCACAAACACTCAGTATTGCCTCTCAAGGTGAAAACGTGGGTGTACTTTATGTGAGCAATGAAACAGAGCCCGTTGATATTAAATTACAGCTACCTTATAGCGAGCGAAATCAGCTTTCGCAATTACTTGCACTTCAGGTTAGGGGCGACAGAGATTTAGCTAAAACCAGTAACGAGTTTGGTTTAAGCAGTGCGCCAAGGCCGTTAGTATCGCTTTCAGAACTCGGTGAATTTACACAACATCATGTTGCTAAAACGATTGTTCGTAAAGATCAGCGTGACGTGATTTATGTTATGGCTGAGCTTAATGGGCGCACACCAGCGGAAGTGATTGCTGATGTGAATGCTGATTTAAATGTATCAAACGATGAGTTTGTTAAAACATCGTGGGTAGGTCGTCACTTTTTTAATAATGGCGGAACTGCTCCATGGCAATTACCACAAGGAACCCATGTCAGCTTTAGCGGCGAGGGGGAATGGCGCATAACCATTGATGTATTTAGAGATATGGGCATTGCCTTTGCGTTTGCGCTCAGTGCTATATTTATAATTTTACGGGTACAAACACAGTCGGCGAGTTTATCGCTGATTATCATGTCGGCTATTCCGTTAACAGTGATAGGCATAATGCCAGGTTTTTGGCTGTTAAATCAGTTTGGTGAGCGCTCTATAGCTGGAGCCCCAGAGCCGGTATTATTTACTGCCACAGCGATGATAGGCATGATTGCCCTTGCAGGTATCGTGGTGCGTAACTCACTTATTTTGGTTGAGTTTATTAATCAAGCTCGCGGCCAAGGCATGGCAATTAAAGAGGCGCTTGTTGCAGCGGGTACGGTGCGAATGCGCCCTGTGCTCCTAACCGCAGGTACCACTTTGTTGGGTAACTTAGTGATCACACTCGATCCGGTATTTAGCGGGCTCGCGATTGCGATTATTTTTGGCATTGTGGCGTCTACATTATTTTCATTATTTGTAGTACCGCTTGTTTATTATTTAGTGTTTGCAAGCACAGAGGATGAAGCGCATGCAGGGTAAATCAAAACTTATAGGCACATTTGCCGCGTTATTTGTCATTATTATGGCTGTGTTTTATATGGCAGGCAGCTTTTCTGACAAGCAAGCTGCTGGCTTAAAAGAATCACAAATAACGAGCTATCAAGGTGAGCGAGTAACGGTAACGCTGCAAAGTATTGCAGGCACTGAGCAGGTACCAGGTAGTGTAATAGCAAAACAAAATACGCAAATTTCATCGCATGTTATGGCGCAGGTTGAGCAGTTAAAAGTACGTGCTGGCGATAAAGTCGCTAAGGGCGATTTACTTATTATGCTCAAGCAAGATGATTTTAAAGCAGCATTAGCGCAAAGCAGTGCAAATATTAATGCGGTGCAAGCGTCGTTAACGCAAGCTAAAAAGCAACTAGCCAGAATGATTGATTTAAATGCGCAAGGATTAGTATCTGTTAGTGAATTAGATGACGCCAAAGCAAAGTTTGAAAACTTAACCGCTAATTTAGCGGTTGCTAAGCAACAGCAAACGCAAGCTCAGGTATCGCTTAATTATACGCGTATTACTGCCCCTATTTCGGGCGTGGTCGTTGAGCGCCTAACTGAACCTGGCGATACTGCAACACCCGGTAAACCGCTGATTACTTTGTATAACCCATTACAGTTACAGCTTGAATTTAATGTACGTGAACAACAAGCAGTAAAATTAAGAGTAGGGGACAGTTTAAATGTGGTATTACCTTCTCTAGATATAACAACACCCGCAACGGTGAGCGAAATTGTACCAGTGGCAGATAACGCGGCGCGCAGCTTGCTTATTCGTTTAGAAGCCGATGCGCAACTTGGTTTAATGCCAGGCCTTTATGCTCAACTACAGTTACCAATAAAAAGTACCCAAGGTGTATTAATTGATCCACGTTGGGTGCATGAGTTTGGTCAGCTCAATATGGTGTATGTACTTGAAAACGAAACGCTGGTTAAACGTTTCGTGCGTTTAGGCAGTATTATAAATAACCAGCAACACGTAATAGCAGGCCTAAAAGAGGGTGATGTACTTGCTGTTGATTACATGCCAAGTCAAAGCGATTAAATAAAACTTGCAATTTCATCAATCGACTTTTTATCTAGGGCGTGCAGCGGCACTGTTGCATGCTCATCTGGGTAACCAGTAATAAGTAACATATAAGGGCGTTCGTTGTCTTTATCACGCCCACAAATATCGGTTAGAAAACTCATCGGTTTTGGTGTGTGGGTAAGTGTTGCAAGGCCTGCGCGGTGCAAGGCTTGAATTAAAAAGCCAGTGGCAAGGCCTACCGATTCATGCACATAGTAATTCGTGTTTTTATCGTCCATATTTACACCCCCCTTTTTTTGACTAAACACCGCGATTAACCATGGCGCGTGCTCTAAATAGGGTTTGTTAGCATCGGTGCCTAAGGGTTTTAGTGCATCTAACCATTCTTCACCTGCGCGACCTTCATAAAATGAGCGCTCTAGCTTTTCAGCGGCCTCTCGTATTTGTTTTTTAACATCTGCACTATTAATGGCTACAAAATGCCAAGGCTGGTGGTTTGCGCCACTAGGCGCTGTACCTGCCGCTTTTATACAGGTTTCGATGATTTCTTTTGGCACTGGGCGGTTACTAAAGCTACGAATACTATGACGGCGTTGACTCGTTTGTAAAAACTCATTCGCACGCGTCAGCATTTCCTCTTGAGGGTATTCTATAAAATCGGCTAATAGTTGGCTTTTATGATTTTGCATGGCTGTTCGCTTCTTATTTTTAGAGTGTGTGGTTTAAAATAGCAGCAAAGGCTTTATCTGCTAAGGTTTATAAAACCCGCGCTACGCATAAAATATTTATATCATATTACAAGGCTTAGCCAATAGATAAGAGCCTATTAGGTATCCTAAAACAGTAAAAGTCAGCTATTTTAGGATACTATTTTAAGCAAACAGGTCGCTATTTTGAGTGTTTATTCATAACGTAAGGCATCAATGGGATTAAGCCTAGCTGCTTTTATTGCGGGAGCTAAACCAAATACAATACCGATTAAAGAGGTAAAACCAAACGACAGCATAATAGCCCAGCCTGGTATATAAGCGTCGGGCATGCTTGGTACAGAGAGCGAAATGAGCTCGGCAGCACCATAGCCAATGACTAAGCCAATTAAGCCTCCAAATAATGACAGCACCACAGCTTCAACTAAAAACTGCAACATAATAAACCCTGGTGTTGCACCGAGTGCTTTTAGTGTGCCGATAACACGGGTACGCTCAGTTACTGATACCAACATAATATTCATTACGCCAATACCGCCAACAACAAGACTGATACCAACAATCCCTGCGGTAATTGCTGTAGCGCTACCTGTAAATTTATCAACGTTAGCGCGTGCTTTTTCAGCTGTTTCAAATTCAAAGTCGTTTTCTTGATTGTCTTTTAGTTTATGTAATTGGCGTAAAATGCGAGTGATTTTAGCAAGTACCAATTCTTCATCACTGTCTTCTTTGAGTCTAAACATAATTTGTACATTGCTGCTGCTACTTGGACCCTCTAATGCGCTCATGGTACTGATGGGAATATTAATATAATCGTCTTGATCGAACCCCAATAAACTACCTTGTTTTTCAGCCACGCCAATAATTCTAAACCACTCGCCGCCAAGTTTAATATATTCGCCTACAGGGTTTTTTGGCAGGTTTAGCTTTTCAATAATGGATGGACCAATAAAAGCGACTCGACGGCGCTTTTCATCATCCTCTGCGCGAATAAAGCGCCCAAGTTCTGGAAAGGTTCTATACGCTTTTTGGTAATCTTGCTCTGTACCCATTACTCGTGATGAGTGGCTTTTATTTCCATATTCAGCGCCACCAGAAAAACGCCAGGTAAACATCAGTGCAGTGAGTGTTTCAGCCTCTTTTACTCGGGCTTTTAAGACTAAAAAATCGTTGTAAGTGAGTTTAGCATTTTTGCCCACCATTTCTTGTTCAATGCTGGTAAAGGGTTTAATTGTGGTTACATCAGGTGCCATATCTGCGAGTTGATCGTTAATTTGCTTAGTAAAGCCTTGCATAACGGCTACCACTGTAATAACCGCGGCAACCCCAATTATAATCCCTAAACAAGTGAGTGCGCTTCGCATGGCATTGGCTTTAATGGCCATTAGTGCTGCTTTTGTTCCTTCCATAATTGCAATAGCAGATTTAAACATGCTGTTTGTCTCCTTCACCTTTACGCACATCGCTCACTACCTTGCCATCAACTAAGCGAATAACTCGCTGGCAATGATCTGCAATTTCTTGTTCATGGGTAACTAAAATAATAGTGTGGCCTTCATTATGTAGCTCATCAAATAGCGCCATAATTTCGGTGGTGGTTTTACTGTCTAAGTTGCCAGTTGGTTCATCGCCAAGCAAAATGTGAGGCTTGGTTACAAGAGCACGGGCAATCGCAACACGTTGGCGTTGCCCACCTGACAATTGGCTAGATAAATGATCTACTTTATCGCCAAGGCCAACTCGTTTTAATGCATCAAGGGCTTTTTGTTTGCGCTGTTTAGCTGGTATAAAACGATAAACCAAAGGCTGCATCACATTTTCAAGTGCCGACGCACGCGGAAGTAAGTTAAAGCTCTGAAAAATAAAGCCAACACTTTCGTTACGCTGATGAGCGAGCTCGGTTTCTGTCATACTTTTTACAAGTTTATCTTTTAAAAAGTAATCCCCAGTAGTTGGAGTATCTAAGCAACCCAATAAGTTCATTAAAGTTGACTTACCTGAACCTGAAGGACCGATTATAGCGACATACTCGTTTTCATTAATGACCACGTTTACATCATCTAGGGCCTTAAATATTTGCTCACCCATTTTGTATTGCTTGTTAATATGCTCAAGCTTGATTACCGCCGACATTATTGCGCATCCTTGGCAGTTGTTTGCTTAACTTTTACCGTATCATTTTCTTTTAGTTTACTGATAGGACGTGCAGGGCCAATAACAATTCGCTCCCCTTTATTTAAACCTTGGGTAATTGCTTGCTCTATATCTGAAGAAATACCCACTTCTACATAGGCTTTGCTTACAGTGTTATCGTCGTTTAAACGCCATACAAACGTTTTGTCATCTTCTTTTTGTACGGCTTCGATAGGGAGCTTTAAGCCATTCACAGCAAGGCTTGTTGCGATTTCTGCACGGCAGCTCATACCTGCATATAGTTGCCTATCGGTATTATCAAGTAACACTTTCACTCGAAATGATAAACCTTGTGAACCTGCTTGGTTTTTTGCTGAGGTTCCAATGTTAATGACCTTGCCAGTGAAGGGTTGATTGGGGTACGCAGCAGCATAAATATCTGCATGCTGGTCCAATTTAATGCCAGCAATATCAGTTTCATCAACTCTGAGCTCAGCTAAAATAGCGCTTGGGTCGGCAACCAGCATTAAATCTGAGCCAATAATATTAGTGGTGCCGGCAATAACGGTTTCGCCTTCTTTAATATTTACTGAGGCGAGCAAACCACTCATTGGAGCACGAAATACACTTTTGCTAAGTCTATCTTCAGCGATTGAAAGAGAGGCTTTGGCTTGATTATAAGACTCTACTCTGGCTTCAATATCTATTTTGGCAAGGTCGCGTGCATTTTGTAAGTTCTCGTATACTTCTTGCCCTGCTAGGCCTACGTCATAAAGCTCTTTTTGACGTTTAAGCTGACGTTCAATATTCAAAAGGCGTGTTTTACTATGTTTTATTTCTATTTCGCTAGCTCGCAATACCGCTTTATTACGTGTTACTTCTGACTCAAAAGCAGTGGTATCTAAGCGCATTAAAATGTCGCCTTGTTTTACACTTTGCCCTTCTTCAACAAACACCTTGTCGACTCGTCCGGTTACCTCTGAACGTAACTGCACTTGAGTATTAAAGACTAAATTGCCAGAGGCCATAATGGAGTCTGCAATACTACCTTGCTCAACCTGTGCAACATTTACCTCTGGTGCTTTTTCATCACCAGTAATTTGCTTTGATACAACAAGAGCAATAAAAGCTGCAATTGCAAGGGTAATGATAATCGCTTTTTTCATTTTTATTTCCGTATTTATGAGTAGGCAGAAAAGTTTGCCTACATTCCTTTAAGCAACAATAATAATTGTCCAGATGCTGTAAATGATAATGGTCGGTAGCGCAGCAAAAAGAAGTGCTTTATTAAAGCTGAAATTAGTCCAACACTTTAACCCAATAGCAACCAAAGCTATGCTCCAAAGACTAAAAATACTTAAACTCTCCATCATATTATAGAAGCTATCTCCAAGCTCTAATCCCAGAAATAACTGATTTATAGACGCGTAATTGAATAAACTAATAGGTAATTCATTGTTACTGGCTGTAAGAACTAGCGCAACAACACCTAAACTTGAAATAACCATGGGCATCATGCTCCAAACACCAAAACCATACCACGCACCATAGCTATAATTAGCATCAGGGTCTTGCTTAGATATCAACATGTAATACCCAGATAGGAGTGCATTTATAAAAAGAAGGCCGAAAATACCCCCGCCAATTGCAAACCACACTTGGTTATCGAGGCTTTGCTCCATACTTTGACGGATCATTTTTTTCTCGCCGATTGTGGCATCCACACTCGCTGCAGCAACCTGCTGGTCTAAAATAAATTGTGAGTCTGCAGTGGTATAAAATGTATAAGCAGAGGCTGCAAGGGTTAGAGCGAGAAGTGCAAAAGCAAGCCAAGACCAGCCTTTAGCTTCTTTTAGCCCATTAAAAGCCTTGCTTGGGCTGATAAAAATGTCGATACAAGCAGATAGCGCGTTAGATGACTTCATGATTATTCCTTTATGATTTTCTCAATAGTGAACTATATAGTTATCAGTCATATACTAAGGTAAAAGCGAGGTAAGTTGATTTATTAATTGTAACGGTTTGTTAACAAGGTGTGGCGTGATTAGATCTAGTTAAGTTATTTAAAACGATAAAAGGGCCTTACGGCCCCTTAGTGTTGCAGCAAGTAACACATTCTTTTTATAAGCTAAAGTCGACAGCGTAGGCTACATAAGCCTTAACATCTGAGCCGTCCATGTCGTTATCAGATAGGCCAAAGGTAAAACCATCTTTAGACACTGATACACCATAATCAATAATATTGTCATCACCGATGAAATCGCCTGAGTAATGCCCTATGTGTAGCGCCATTTCAGTGCCATTGCTACCAACAGCGAAGCTGTAATCGGCGTTTAAATACAGTGAATCACCAAAATCAGTACCATCACCACTGGCAGCAGATGTTGCAAGTACGGCTGCACCAAATGTAAAACCTTGCACACTAATGCTACCGTAAACTTCTGAAAAATCAGCATCTGCACCTGATGCCGCATCTGGGTAAGCGTAATAAATATAACCTACGTCATAACTTACGTTTTCATTAATAGCGCCGCCAAAACCTGCGTATAAATCTAGTTCGTAGGTCATTTCATCGGCCCAAGACGCATTTGACGCCCAGGTACCCGCATAAAAGCCAGATTCATTAGCGTAATCAATACCACCAGATACAGCTGCATCGCCCCCAGTTTGCTCTTGTCCGCGCCATAAGTAGTTAGAAGTAGCTGCTGCATTGGCTGTTACTTCGGCAAAGGCCGTTGTTGATGCCATTCCTGTTAATGCCAATGCACTGATGAGTATTGTTTTTTGTAGTTTTAGCATGTTTCATTTCCCATTGTATGATTTTGCACGCCAAGGTTTTTATTATAAACGACTACAACCTTTTGAATGGCGGCGTATTATTAGGTTACTGCAGGGGGAATTGCACTGTATGTGCCAGCTTCCATTTATTTAATAAAAAATAAATTTTATATTATAAAACAAAGTGTTGAAATTATGCGCAAAGACGCTTTGTGAAAAGTATGTAAGGAAAGAACACACTGCTGGTGCAAAAAAAAGCCTGGCTGCACCATTAGAGCGCTACCAGGCTACCTATATTAGGGTCTGTTAAAGCTAATTGCGTTTGATATACGTCTTATCCAAAAATGGCACGCATTAGGGTAATTGTTTCGTTAACACCGCGGCCTTTTTGTACTTCGCTAATAATAGAGTCACGTTTAGCACGAATATGCTCTGGAACATCATCAGCAGCAAGAGCGCGATCCACTAAAATCTCAGCAGATTCTTTGCCTCGGCGTGGCGCTTTACTGCTGCTAGAAGTGCTACGTGTAGGTTTATTAAGTAGCTTAATGTAGTTAGAGTTATCTGCAGTATTAGTATCTGCATAGTAAAAAAAGCAAGGTATAAGCGCTTTAATGTCCACCAACTGTGTTTCTAGTTCATTACCAGCATTGGCCATTTTAAACCATGACATAGCGTGAATACTTTGTACTACATCTTGCCAGTAACGCTCAAAGTCACGGTTATTTAATTTGGTGATACCAAGTGCGGAGCAAAGTGCATCTAAGCGACTGTTACTAATTGGAGTAAACACATCAGGGCGGCGCATTGCTAATAAACGGGTGGCAGGCGCCAGAGTTGGTTTTTCATCACTACCATTAAAAGCACTCAAATAAGCAATTACAAATTGTTGGTAATTACCTAGCGCTACATCACCCTCAAGTGGAATGTTGCTGAGTGCATCGTCGAATGCGCCTGGCAAATCAGCCAGCATCTGGTGAAAACCTTTGGCGCTTTTAGTAGAGGCAAACCATTCTACATCAAAGTTATAAGTACTCGGATCGAGTGATGCCATATGCTTACCGCTAAAAGCGAGTAATTCTTCAGGGATCATATCTTTTAACGGCTTTTCACGCAGGCCTGCAATATAAGTAGTTAAACGTAGCTGCTCATCCAGTGCCACCAGTTCTTTATGTTGCTCTACAAACATACTCACTACTGGCCAAGGCGCTACCCGTAATGTTTTTAACTGTAAAAAGCTAATGGCTGAAATAAGTTGGTCATGCAGCTTTTTCAATAATGGTAATTGTGGGCTTTCGAGTAAGTCATAATTAATGCGGTCGCGGCTTGCGCTTAATAGCTCGTAACACCAACCTAAAAAGTCTTCTGGATGGTTTTCCACTTTCACAGCCATCAGGTTTAGGCTTAGCTCTGAAGATTGCTTCAGAATGTTTTGATAAATTTGACTTTCTTGCTCGCCTAATGCCATTTTTGACGGTGAAATTAGCAGTTTCTTCATGCCTTGTAGACTCTCCGGTTAGATATACTTTTTAGTCGCTTCATTTTAGCTTAAATAAGCCAGCAGCAACAGGGGCGTGCATCATACCGGAGAATACAGGGGATGCAATCTTGGTAAGTTAATTAACACAAGATTGCATTTAAAGGCTTTAATCTACTTCTTCCAGTGTAAATAATAGCTCCACAGTAGTATTAAACTGCCGAGCTATTTTCAAAGCAATGGTCACTGAAGGAGTAAAGCGTGACGTTTCTACCGTGCTAATGGTTTTGCGTGATACATTAATAGCATCAGCAAGCTCTTGCTGTGAAAGCCCTGCCTTTTTACGAAATTCAGCTATATGATTTTGCACATTAACTCCTAATCACGGCTTTGCCAAAAAATAGAAATTCCGTATGCCAAACACATAATAGCAAGGTAAAAAGTAGCCATCATGCTATGAGATATGTGTAAAGTTAGGCCTTCAGAGAATAAATAAACCGTGCCCATACTAAATAACAATGCTAATACAACATGTTTATAAGCAATAGTATCTATAGTATTTAAGTATTCATCTTTATAAGTAAGGTGATATTTCATTCTCCATGTAAAGCCACCTCTAATTACAAACATAAGGAAAGAACCAAGAAATGCGGCGCTTCCTAAAATCAGCAACGGCGCTGACGTGTTTCCGATAATTGGGTAGCCACTGATTATTAGTAAAGTGATACCCATAAACACCGAAAACCATGCGTTCTGACTCATAAGTTTTTCTTCAGTTTTAATATCTTGTTGTTTCATAAAGTCCATCCTGTGGAAGTGTTAATTTATATTTTGTAACCTGTAGGTATCAATGTAACCTGTAGGTATCATTTGGTCAATATTCTTTTGTAACCTAAAGGTATCAAAATATTTCAGTTACAATTCATATACCCACGTTAGAATGTAGGAAAGTAGATTTTTAGTTATTGGGCAATGCTTTTGGCGCTAACTCCCGCTATGATAAGAACATTATTTGCACGTTTGAAAGGATGATCATGAAGACCTTATTTAAAGTTATTGGTGTCATATTATTGCTATGCATAGCGTTAATTGTTGCTGCACCATTTTTAATTCCTACCGATACCATTTTTAATAAAGTGTCTGAGCAGGTAGAAAAAACAACTGGGCGCACATTAACGATAAAGGGAGATAAAACCCTCAGTGTATTTCCTGCATTAAAGCTGGAGCTTAATGATGTGCATTTTGCCAATATGCCCAGTGGCTCTCGCGCTGATATGGCAAGTATGCAGCAACTTGCTGTTCATATTCCTTGGCTTTCATTACTCGGTGGCGAACTAAAGCTAGAAAAGTTTGTAATTAATGAGCCTGATATTTTGCTAGAAACCGATAAAAGCGGCAAAGCAAACTGGCAGTTATTTGATGCAGTGGCCAAGCAACCAGAGCAACAAACTCAAGCGGGAGAGGCAGTCAAACTACCTGAAAACTTTGATATTCAATTAGGTGAAGTCGCTATTTATGGCGGGTCATTTACTTATTTAGATGGTCAAACGGGTGCTAAACAACAAATTAGCGATTTAGAACTGGCTATATTACTGCCTTCACTGCGTAAACAGCTTGAAGTAACCGGTGCTATTACTTATATGCAAGAGCGATTTGAGCTTGATGTAAAACTTAATACACCAGCAAAAGCGATTGAAGGCGCCACATTTAATGTAAAGCAAACGCTTAACTCACGTTTAGTAGATCTAATGTTTGATGGCAGCATAGCCAAACAAGGCCAAGACATTAAAGGACTTTTAACACTTAACGGTGATTCGGTTAAAAATATTGCTAACTGGCAAGGAGTTGACTTAAACGCTAAAAACAATGCGTTTAACGCCTTTAGCATCAATGCCGAAATGCACTTACTCGGTGAAGAGTTTAACTTAACTGAATTAGTAGCAACGCTCGATGCACTCGAGATTAAAGGTAAAAGTAAGTTAAATTTAGGCAGTCGCTTAGCTGTTAATGCTGATATTGACTTAGGCATGCTTGATTTAAATCCTTACTTACCTGAAACCGTAGCTAAAAAAGAAGTCCCAGCAAAAGACGACTCTAAGCCTGCAGAGCCAATAGTGTGGGATGATACTAAAATTGATTTAAGTGGCTTGAATGCATTAGATGCAAATGTGATTGTCCGTTCAAGTGGCTTAAAAGCGAACGATATTAAACTCGGCGCAAACCAGTTTACTGTGGCACTAAAAAATAGCGTTGCTAAATTAAGTTTAGACAGCTTTGCGGCTTATGAAGGAACAGGTAAAGGGGTGGTGACTATCAATGCTCAAAATACCCCTTATAAAATAGCAACCAACTTCGATTTAGATAAAATAGACGCACAGCCATTACTTAGCGATGCTGCAGGCTTTGATAAGCTAATGGGCAAGGGCTCTTTAAACTGGAATCTAACCACAGCAGGGCAAAGCCAAAAAACGTTTATTAACGCGCTTAATGGTAAACTAGGATTCAAGTTCGCTGATGGTGCAGTTAAGGGAGCAAACGTAGCAGAAATGGTGCGTAAGGGTAAAGAGCTAGTTAAAGGCAATTTTAATGCCGTGTCTGAGGGATTAGATACAGGATTTGAAGAATCTGAGAAAACCGATTTCTCTGCACTTTCTGGTAGTTTTAACTTTACCAATGGCGTAGGCAAAAATACTGATTTATCGTTGATCAGCCCTTTAATACGCATTTCAGGTGAAGGAGACGTTGATTTACCGCAAACTCAGGTTAATTACCGCCTAGTAACAGGTTTAGTTGATTCTATTGAAGGTCAAGGTACTACCGATGATAGCACTGGCTTTAAAATTCCCCTGAGGATAAAAGGCCCATTTCATGATGTTGGCATAAAATTAGATATAGGCAGTGCGGTTAAAGACGAAGCAAAAGAAAAAGCTAAAGACAAAATTAAAGACAAATTAAAAGGTCTGTTTGGCTAATTTTAATTACTGATATAAAACAAGGCACCGTAAAGGTGCCTTGTTTGTTTTATAACCACCTGTAATTTAGATAGATAGCATAAAAAACCAGTTTCTAATTTATCGTCCGCATTAAATTAATTAAAAAATAACCTACCACTCCCCCCTCAATGCTGATACAATTGCCCGCCCTTAAGAGGCATCTAGTATGTTTTTTGAGTGGAATTCAATCGAAATGTCTTGATTTTAAACAAATTTAAGACAAGTTGTAATTACTACACCGGAGGTCATTAACATGATCCAAATGCAAACTCAGCTGGAAGTTGCTGATAACAGCGGCGCTCGCAAAGTGCAGTGTATAAAAGTCCTTGGTGGTTCACACCGTCGCTATGCAGCGATTGGCGATATCATTAAAGTTTCTGTAAAAGAAGCGATTCCTCGCGGTAAAGTGAAGAAAGGTGATGTTAAAAACGCGGTAGTTGTGCGTACCAAAAAAGGCGTTCGTCGTCCAGACGGTTCATTGATCCGTTTCGACAGCAATGCGGCTGTTATCTTAAATGATAACTTGCAGCCTATTGGTACTCGTATTTTCGGCCCTGTGACTCGCGAACTTCGTAATGAAAAGTTCATGAAAATCGTTTCACTAGCCCCAGAAGTACTGTAAGGAGTCTATCATGGCAGCAAAAATCCGTCGTGATGACGAAGTAATCGTACTAGCAGGTAAAGACAAAGGTAAGCGCGGCAAAGTGCTTTCAGTTGTAACCGAGTCTGGTCGAGTATTTGTCGAAGGCATTAACTTAATCAAGAAACACCAAAAGCCGGTTCCACAGTTGAACCAAGCTGGCGGTATTGTTGAGAAAGAAGCGTCTATCGACGTATCAAACGTTGCGATCTACAACTCGGAAACGAGCAAAGCAGATCGTGTAGGTTTCAAGATTGAAGATGGTAAGAAATTACGTATCTTTAAATCTACTGGTAAAACTATCTAATAGTTGGAGTAGAATGATGGCGAAACTGCATGAAGTATATAAAGACAAAGTAGTTGCTGAACTTCAAGAGAAGTTTGGTTTCAGCTCTGTCATGCAAGTCCCTCAGATCGAGAAGATCACATTAAATATGGGTGTGGGCGAAGCCTTAGCTGACAAGAAGATTTTAGATAACGCTGTTGCGGATCTAGAAGCTATCTCTGGTCAGAAACCTTTAATCACTAAAGCACGCAAATCTGTTGCTGGCTTCAAAGTGCGTGAAGGTTACCCGATTGGTTGTAAAGTAACCCTACGCGGCGAGCGTATGTGGGACTTTTTTGAGCGTTTGGTTTCAATCGCTATCCCACGTATCCGTGACTTCCGTGGTGTAAGTGCTAAGTCTTTTGATGGACGTGGTAACTACAGCATGGGCGTACGTGAACAAATCATCTTCCCAGAAATTGATTATGATAAAGTAGACCGTGTACGCGGTATGGATATCACAATCACTACATCTGCGAAATCAGATGAGGAAGGCCGTGCGTTGTTAGAAGCGTTTAACTTCCCATTCAAGAAATAAGGGTAGGGTTATGGCAAAGAATTCTATGAAAGCGCGCGAAGCAAAGCGCACTAAACTAGTTGCTCAGTACGCTGAAAAGCGTGCAGCACTAAAAGCTATCATCAGTGATGTTAATACATCTGAAGATGATCGTTGGGACGCGGTACTTAAGCTACAAGCTTTACCTCGTGATTCTAGCCCTGCACGTCAACGTAATCGTTGTAACATTACGGGCCGCCCACATGGTTTCCTTCGCAAATTCGGCATGAGCCGTATTAAAGTTCGCGAAGCAGCTATGCGCGGTGAAATTCCTGGCCTTAAAAAGGCTAGCTGGTAATAGAATCATGGGAGTAAGACTATGAGCTTGCAAGATCCTATCGCGGATTTATTTACACGAATCCGTAACGGTCAGTCAGCGAAGAAAGTATCTGTAACGATGCCTAATTCGAAACTGAAAGTAGCAGTAGCTAATGTATTAAAAAATGAAGGTTACATCGCAGACTTCGCAGTAAGTGGTGATGTTAAACCTGAGCTTTCTATCGAGTTAAAGTACTTCGAAGGCAAAGCTGTTATTGAAAATATCCAGCGTGTAAGTCGCCCTGGTCTACGTATCTATAAGAGACGTGACGAATTACCGAAGGTAATGGGTGGTTTAGGTATCGCTATCGTATCAACTTCTAAAGGCCTAATGACAGACCGCGCAGCACGTAGTGCAGGCGTTGGTGGTGAAATCATTGGTTTTGTAGCTTAATCGGAGGGGAACTATGTCTCGCATAGCAAAGGCACCAATAAACGTTCCTGCCGGTGTAGAAGTTACATTAAAAGGCCAGGAAATCACAGTTAAAGGCAAAAACGGTGAACTTACTCGTACAATCAACGATGCAGTTGAAGTACAAGTTAACGACAACGTTATTACAACTTTACCTCGTGAAGGCGTAGCCAATGCATGGGCACAAGCAGGTACTGCTCGCGCTCTAATCAACAACATGGTTGTTGGTACGCATGAAGGTTACGAGAAGAAACTTCAGTTAGTAGGTGTTGGTTACCGTGCTGCAGCTAAGGGCAAAGTTTTAGACTTAACTCTTGGTTTCTCGCACCCAGTTAATTTCGCAGTTCCTGAAGGAATTACGATTGAAACTCCAAGCCAAACAGAAGTTCTAGTTAAGGGCGTAGACAAGCAGTTAGTTGGTCAAACAGCTGCTAACATTCGTGCATACCGTAAACCTGAGCCTTATAAAGGTAAAGGTGTTCGTTATTCAGATGAGAATGTACGCCGTAAAGAGGCTAAGAAGAAGTAAGGTAAGACGATGGATAAAAAAACAGCTCGTCTACGTCGTGCTAAACGCACTCGTAGAAATTATATTGAACAAGGCACAACGCGTCTTGTTATCCACCGCACGCCACGTCACATTTACGCTCAAGTTGTAAACGCTGAGGGTAATGTACTGGCTGCTGCTTCTACTGTTGAGAAAGCTATTAGCGAAACAGTTAAAGGCACAGGCAACGTTGCAGCTGCACAAGCAGTTGGTAAAGCGGTTGCTGAACGTGCGGCTGACAAAGGCATCGAAAAGATTGCTTTTGATCGCAGTGGCTTTAAATATCACGGCCGTGTGAAGGCGCTAGCTGATGCTGCGCGTGAAGCCGGTTTGCAATTCTAGGAGTAGACAATGGCTAACGTAGAAGCAAAGCAACAACAGCCTGATTTAGCTGAAAAGCTAATCGCGGTGAACCGTGTGTCTAAAGTAGTTAAAGGTGGTCGTATCTTTAGCTTTACTGCACTAACTGTAGTTGGTGATGGCGCAGGTAAAGTAGGTTTCGGTTATGGTAAAGCACGTGAAGTTCCAGCTGCTATTCAAAAAGCAATGGAAAAAGCACGTCGTAACATGATCAACGTAGACCTAAATGGCAACACATTACAGCATCCTGTTAAAGGACGTCATGCTGGCTCACAAGTGTTTATGAAACCAGCATCTGAAGGTACTGGTATCATTGCAGGTGGTGCTATGCGTGCAGTACTTGAAGTGACTGGTGTGCAGAACGTACTTTCTAAATGTTACGGTTCTACTAACCCGATCAACGTTGTACGTGCAACGATCTCAGCTCTTGAGAACATGAATTCTCCTCAGTCGATCGCTGCAAAACGTGGTCTTCGAGTAGATGAGATTTTGGGGTAAACCATGGCTAATAAAACTGTAAAAGTAACACAAGTAAAAAGCTCTATCGGTCGTTTACCGAAGCATAAAGCTACATTACGCGGTCTTGGTTTACGTCGTATCAATCACACTGTTGAGTTAGAAGACACAGCATGTGTACGTGGTATGATTAACCAGGTTTATTACATGGTTAAGGTAGAGGGGTAATTCGATGCATTTGAATACACTTTCACCTGCTGCAGGTTCAAAAACTGCTCCAAAACGTGTTGGTCGTGGTATCGGTTCTGGTCTTGGTAAGACTGGTGGCCGTGGTCACAAAGGTCAAAAATCACGTTCTGGCGGTAAAGTACGCGTTGGTTTCGAAGGCGGTCAAATGCCTATGCAACGTCGTCTACCTAAGTTCGGTTTCACTTCTCGCAAATCATTAGTATCTGCAGAAATTAACCTATACGAAATCGCTAAAGTTGAAGGCGATGTGGTAGACCTAAGCGCGTTACAAGCAGCTGGTCTAGTTAAAAAGAACGTTCAGTTCGTTAAAGTTGTTAAATCTGGCGAAGTTTCACGCGCTGTTACCGTTAAAGGCCTTAAGGCTACTAAAGGTGCACGCGAAGCTATCGAAGCTGCCGGAGGCAAGGTAGAAGACTAAGGAAGTACTAATGGCTAAACCAGGTCAAGATACACAAAGTGCACAAGGTGGACTTTCGGAATTGAAGCGCCGATTACTCTTCGTATTGGGTGCTATCATAATTTACCGTCTAGGTTCATTTGTGCCGATCCCTGGGATTGACGCCGCTGTACTTGCCGATTTCTTCGAGCAACAAAAGGGCACCATTGTTGAGATGTTCAACATGTTTAGCGGTGGTGCGCTTGAGCGAGCTTCAGTGTTAGCACTGGGTATCATGCCGTATATCTCGGCTTCGATTATTACGCAACTATTAACGCATATGTATCCGCCGTTTATAGAGCTTAAGAAAGAAGGTGAGCAAGGGCGTAAAAAGATAAGCCAGTACACACGCTACGGCACGCTTGTGCTTGCTACTATCCAATCAATCGGTATTGCCACAAGCTTACCGGGCATGATGAACGGGTTAGTTGTTAACCCAGGTATGGGATTCTATTTCACCGCAGTGGTGAGTTTAGTAACCGGTACTATGTTCCTTATGTGGTTGGGCGAACAGATAACAGAACGTGGTATCGGTAACGGTATCTCAGTTCTAATATTTGTTGGTATTGTAGCTAACCTGCCGTCTGCTATTGGTTCGACAGCCGAAATGGCGCGCCAAGGTGATTTGAATGTTTTTGTACTGTTGATGGTTGCGGTTATAGTATTCGCTGTTACTTATCTTGTTGTATTCTTTGAACGTGGACAACGACGTATCGTTGTTAACTACGCCAAACGTCAACAAGGTCGTCAAGTATTTGCTGCTCAAAGCACGCATTTACCTCTGAAAGTAAATATGGCGGGTGTTATTCCACCAATCTTCGCTAGCAGTATAATTCTGTTCCCTGGTACAATTGCAAGCTGGTTCGGCCAGGGTGAAGGTCCGGTTGCTGATGTGCTACAAGCAATTGCTACAACGTTGACTCCAGGTCAGCCTTTGTATGCAATGGTTTTAGCTGCGGCTATCATCTTCTTCTGCTTTTTCTACACAGCGTTGGTTTTTAACCCGCGTGAAACGGCAGACAACCTGAAAAAATCTGGCGCATTTATCCCAGGTATTCGTCCAGGTGAGCAGACATCTAAATACATTGATAAAGTGATGACACGCCTGACATTGGCAGGTGCTTTGTATATAACCTTTATCTGTCTGGTGCCCGAATTCATGACTATGGCATGGCAAACGCCATTCTATTTCGGCGGTACATCAATTTTGATTATCGTTGTAGTAATCATGGACTTTATGGCACAAGTACAGACGCATCTGATGTCACATCAGTATGATTCTGTGCTGAAAAAAGCGAACCTTAAAGGCTACGGTCGATAAGGTCAGTTTACGGAGTTGAGCAATGAAAGTACGTGCTTCCGTTAAGAAAATATGCCGTAACTGTAAAGTTATTAAACGTGCTGGTGTAGTACGCGTAATTTGCAGTGAGCCTAAGCATAAGCAAAGGCAAGGCTAAGTAAACAGTCGTGCAGGCTGAGGTTTCTCGGCCTGTGTTTTTAGTTGTGATTTGGTCTTCGTTTGAGTATCCTTACGGGCTTTTCAAACAGATGATTACCAAATTCAAATATAGGAGATGTGTTAGTGGCCCGTATCGCTGGCATTAACGTCCCTGATCATAAACATGCAGTTATTGGTTTAACAGCTATTTATGGCATAGGTAAGACTCGCTCTAAGGCTATCTTAGAAGCGACTGGTATCGCCGAGACCACAAAAATCGGTGAACTTTCAGACGAAACACTTGACGTATTGCGTGAAGCAGTTGGCAAGTACACTGTAGAAGGTGACCTTCGTCGTGAAGTTACTTTGAATATCAAGCGCCTTATGGACCTTGGTTGTTTCCGTGGCCTACGTCACCGTCGCTCTTTACCACTTCGTGGTCAAAGAACAAAGACTAACGCGCGTACCCGTAAGGGTCCTCGTAAGCCTATTAAGCGATAAGGGGATAGTAAAATGGCTAAGACACCAATTCGTCGTAAAAAGGTTAAAAAGCAAGTTGCTGATGGTATGGCTCATGTTCATGCGTCTTTCAACAACACTATTGTAACAATTACCGACCGTCAAGGTAATGCACTATCATGGGCTACTGCCGGTGGTTCAGGTTTCCGTGGTTCACGTAAATCTACTCCATTTGCTGCTCAGGTTGCTGCAGAGCGTGCAGGTACTGCTGCTCAAGAATACGGTTTAAAAAATCTAGAAGTTTTCATCAAAGGTCCAGGTCCAGGTCGTGAATCTGCTGTACGTGCTTTGAATGCTGCTGGTTACCGTATCACCAACATTACTGACGTGACGCCAATACCACACAATGGTTGTCGTCCACCGAAGAAACGTCGCGTTTAACAATAGGTTAGGAGAAATAACATGGCAAGATATTTGGGCCCTAAGCTCAAGCTGAGTCGTCGTGAAGGTACTGACCTGTTCCTTAAGAGCGGCGTAAGAGCTATCGACTCTAAGTGTAAACTTGAGACTGCACCTGGTCAGCACGGCGCTCGTAAAGGACGCTTATCTGATTACGGTTTACAATTACGTGAAAAGCAAAAAGTACGTCGTATCTACGGTGTATTAGAAAAGCAATTCCGTAACTACTACAAAGAAGCTGCTCGCCTTAAAGGTAATACAGGTGAAAACTTGTTACAGCTTTTAGAGCAACGTTTAGACAATGTTGTATATCGCATGGGTTTTGCTAGCACACGCGCTGAAGCACGTCAGTTAGTAAGCCACAAAGCGATTCTAGTTAATGGTCGTGTTGTGAACATTCCTTCATACGTAATTACTCCAGAAGATACTGTTGTAATCCGTGAGAAGTCTAAGACACAAGCACGTATCATCGCTGCTCTAGAGTTGGCTGAGCAACGTGAAAAGCCGACTTGGGTTGAAGTTGACGGTAAGAAATTGGAAGGTAGCTTCAAGCGCCTACCTGAGCGTTCAGATCTGTCTGCGGACATTAATGAACAACTAATCGTCGAACTTTACTCTAAGTAAAGTTAAGAGTTAAGAGAGGATAAAATGCAGGGTTCTGTTACAGAATTTCTAAAACCAAGGTTAGTCGATATCGACGCTATAAACCCAACGCGTTCTAAAGTAGTTTTAGAACCACTCGAGCGTGGCTTTGGTCACACTTTGGGTAATGCCTTACGCCGTATACTGTTATCATCTATGCCTGGATGTGCAGTAACTGAAGTTGAAATCGACGGTGTATTGCATGAGTACAGCGCGAAAGAAGGCGTACAAGAAGACATCATTGAAATACTACTAAACCTTAAAGGTCTAGCGGTAACGTTAGAAGGCAAAGATGAAGTTTTTCTGACCCTGACTAAATCTGGTGTAGGCCCTGTGACTGCGGCAGATATTCAGCACGATGGCGATGTAACAATTGCTAACCCAGATCATGTTATTTGTAATTTAACTACAAATAACAGCGAGATCAGCATGCGTATTCGTGTTGAGCGTGGTCGTGGTTATGTGCCGGCATCTAGTCGTTTATCCTCTGATGACGATGAGCGTCCAATTGGTCGATTGCTGCTTGATGCATCATTCAGCCCAGTTGAACGTATTGCGTACTCGGTTGAATCAGCCCGTGTTGAGCAACGTACAGACTTAGACAAGTTAATCATTGATATGGAAACAAACGGCACTTTAGATCCTGAAGAAGCGATCCGCCGTGCGTCTACTATCTTAGCTGAGCAACTAGATGCATTCGTAGATTTACGCGATGTAACTGAGCCAGAAGAGAAAGAAGAGAAGCCAGAATTCGATCCTATTCTACTTCGTCCAGTTGATGATCTTGAACTAACAGTACGTTCAGCAAACTGTTTGAAAGCCGAGCAAATTCAATATATCGGTGATTTAGTTCAGCGCACTGAAGTTGAGCTTCTTAAAACGCCTAATTTAGGTAAGAAGTCTCTAACTGAAATAAAAGACGTGCTAGCTTCACGTGGTCTTTCTCTAGGTATGCGCCTAGAAAATTGGCCGCCTGCAAGCCTAGCTGAATAATCTAAATCACTATATTAGTTTAGTTAGAAGGATAGGGTCATGCGCCATCGTAAGAGTGGTCGTCAATTAAACCGTAACAGTAGCCATCGTAAAGCGATGTTCAGCAATATGGCAGGTTCTTTGGTGAAACATGAAATCATCAAAACTACTTTGCCTAAAGCGAAAGAGTTACGCCGTGTAATTGAACCTTTAATCACACTGGCTAAGACTGACAGCGTAGCAAATCGCCGTTTAGCATTTGCCCGCACGCGTGATAATGAAGTAGTTGGTAAATTGTTCAGCGAAATCGGTCCTCGTAATACAGACCGTCCAGGTGGTTACACTCGTATTCTTAAGTGTGGCTTCCGTGCTGGTGATAATGCACCAATGGCTTATATTGAACTAGTTGGTCGCCCAGCGGCGAGCGAAGAAGTTCAAGAAGACGCACAGTCTGCAGAGTAAGTCTTTAAAGAGACACCAAAAAGCCGAGCTTATGCTCGGCTTTTTAATACCTAAAATTTATCACACGGTAATAGGGTCGCGACAAGTCCTCCCCAATTTTTTTATCAATAATAAACAACAGCCCCATATCAATAAAGGCAGTCTATTTGCTACTAACAGAAAAATAGTTCGCTTATTTAAATACTTTCTTCATGTTACCCCTGACCTATATATGCTATTTAGCTATGATTGGTAAAAATAAGCTAATTATATAACTTAAGGTTGTGATTAACGTCATAGGTTGAAACAGTAAATACATAAGTAAAGAAAGCCTTATCTATATGCTATGTTTTTTGCCAAATGCCCTTAGTGTTCTACTAGCTAAAATAGTTATAGCAAGAAATCGGATGCTATTTGCAAGCGATTTCAACATCAACATCAACACGTTATCATTAAAAAATAACTTATAACCTCATTTGAAGCTAAATATGCTTGAGTTTAGTTGTCTTTTTAAGCGTTTAGTTGTAATTTTGTTCGAACAGTCATTTATTTCAAGTTTTCTTCAAAAAAGGGTTGATCTGTTTTCGGATCTCCCTATAATGCGACCCCACTGAGACGGCAGAGCGCAACGCATAGCGAGGCACGAGCTACTCAGAGAGTTAAGTAAAACTTGAGTTTAAATCATCGCAAGAAAGTTTAAAATTAAGTGTTGACAAAAAAATAGGAAAGCGTAATATGCGCAGCCCTAGCGAGATAAAGTTAAGCGCTTTAATCGCAACGTTCTTTAACAATATAAAGCAATCATCTGTGTGGGCACTCGTACAGATTGAGTTCTAACAGCCAAGCTACTTAGGTAGTGAGGCAAGCAAATTTAGAGTCTCAATTGAAACTGAGTGACCAACAGCAATAACTACTTAGGTAGTAATTGCAGCACAGTCAATTCAATATCGAAAGATATTAAATAAATTCAGAATTCATTGAGCTGTCGAAAGACATAAAACTTTTTAATTGAAGAGTTTGATCATGGCTCAGATTGAACGCTGGCGGCAGGCCTA
>NZ_JASDCM010000013.1:0-113325 GCF_030407915.1 Pseudoalteromonas sp. APC 3250 | reverse complement strand
GTTCGGGGTTCGGGCAACAATAATAAGCTACATAGAATAAGCCAGTTCAAGTAGTTAGCTTCGTTTATTTTAATAAGTACTAACTTGATCTGTGAGGTTTAAACTGTAGGACTTTATCAAATCTGACAGTCGCATTTGTGCCATGAGCGGATAAAAAGTGAATTTGAAAGCCTGTTGGGTGGCGCCTTCGGCTTAACCAACCTACATTTTGACGTAGGTCGGATAAGTGGCGGAGCCACGCCATCCGACAAAAATAATGAATTTACCAGAAACAATCTAATTTACCACGTTAGCGATATATAACTGCTTTATACTGTAAGTTAAACCACTCTATACCGACTATCGGCTGAGTGCCATGGGCGGTCATTGGTAACGCTCAAAGCAGCTGCGCGGTACGCGTCGGCTGGCTTTGCTTGTTAGTTGAGTTATTCACGATACTCGTACTTTACTTTTAAATCAGCAGATTGTCTGCCATTCGGATTAATGTATCGAGCTTTATAAAGGTCAGAAATACTAATTATTAATTCTGTATCGCTAACCCAGCGCACCTCAAGCCCAGTCTCTTCTGGTCGACCATCAAAGGTAAATACGTTTTCAGCGGTTAACTTAGGGTTATCGCTTTTAATGTTAACCCCACCAAAAAAGTCTGTTGTGGCTCCGCCACAATCTCCAATAGATATTTCTGCTATTTGCTTCCCATTAGGGGAAGGTACAGATTTTACTACTTCATGGTAACAAGCAGATTCACAGCCTTTAAGGATAAGTGACAAACCAGCCCAGAGGACTAATAGTATCCAAAAGGAATAACCACCAATATTAAATAGAACTTTCTTTATCGAAGAATACATCGGCACTCCATGTACAACTAACATCCCACTAAGGGGCGGTAACACATGGGCTAAAATTAGGAACGAAGTGACGCAGCCCATGTGTTAGCGTCCCAGCGAGCATCGCGAGCGCCTTTAGTGTTTTGTTAGGTTTTTCACAGTTCCCACGCGAGCAATACTAATGATACGAAAAAAAAGAGTAAATATGGTAATGGTCTGCCGATACCTTCTACAAAGATTGAGGTCCTAAACCAAATAGACAAAAAAAGAAGTATTAGAGTGACTATTGCCCACAAATAGACTTTTGCTCCATTTGGGTTTCTTAATACCCTGACCTCGAACTTTTTAAACAAAGAAACATTTTCGCTGGCGCGAATTGTCAATGCTTCTCGTTTAAGGAACTCATTGTTGAATGTGCCATAGTTTAGCGTCCCATAATACCGTTTTGTTTGCCCAGAGTAGCTTGCTGATCTAGGGTTTAAGACTAATGACCAGTTTTCTGTACTGCCCTCCGTTGGAAGAAACTTGATAGTTACCTTTTCTTGACTTGTTTTGCGTGAGCCACCGTAACTTACGGTGACTCTGAAGCGTTCAGAATCCATTCTATTTATTAAGCAAACAGACTCTTTTTTAGTAACCAAGTCTGCACTGCACACGACGTCAGGGTTTGAAAGTTCACTTTGGAAGACGATTAAAAACCATATAAAACTTAACCCAGAGAGAGAAAAGAGAACTTTTGAACGGGTGAATAATTTCACAAGAAACCTAACAATTTAATAGTGCGCTCATCGCGCATATTTCTGCCGACTCCACGCTCATTTGTCTACTATATATAGTTTTAACAAATAACCTAAGGTATTACTATCACTAAGTTTTCTAAAACTTTAAAGAAAAGTTAAATAGAACAATATGCGCGCATCGCTCATTTTCATGAATTTATGCGCAAAGAACAGTTTAACAAATCAATTAACGACGATATTTGGCCAATATCAATGACCGCTTATCGCTCTTAGCTGCCTGTTAGGTGAAGTCCTAAGCTTTTATTTGCGTCTTCTATTCGGCGCTCTTTGCCCTGTAATACGTTTTTTATCGCGATCTTTACGCGCTTTGTTAGTGTTTTTGCGGTTATCTTTTGGTGGCTTATTTAAATCAGGTTCATAGCCTTCAAGCCATTGTGGTGTTAAGCGGGTATCAAGCAGTACTTCAATTTCTTCAAGCAGCCATTGCTCATCTAAACTCACTAGCGACATAGCAAGCCCTTGCTCGCCAGCTCGTCCTGTACGGCCAATACGGTGTACATAATCTTCAGCTATGTATGGTAATTCAAAGTTAATTACATATTTAAGTGCCGGTATATCTAAACCGCGCGCAGCTACATCGGTGGCTACTAAAACACGTGTACTGCCCTCTTTAAAGTTTTGTAATGCGCGATCGCGAGCACCCTGTGATTTATCACCATGAATAGATTCGGTTTTTAAACCATCTTTACACATTTCTTTGGCAAGTTTATCAGCCATTTGTTTAGTGCGGGTGAATATAAGCACTTGTCGCCAGTTTTTCATGCCAATCATGTGCGATACCAGCTCGCGCTTTCTGTCTTCATCTACTGCGTAAATAACTTGTTCAACCTCTACAGCAGCAGAGTTGCGCTTATCAACTTCAATAAGCTCAGGATCTTTGAGCAATTTTTTACTCAGCTCAAATACACTGTCATCAAAGGTGGCGGAAAACAGTAAGGTTTGACGATCGCCTGGGATATGACGCAGTATTCGTCTAATTTCGTCAATAAAACCCATATCAAGCATACGGTCTGCTTCATCAAATACTAAAGAGTCCACGCTTGAAAGCACCACACTGCCCTTCACTATGTGATCAAGTAAGCGCCCTGGCGTTGCCACTATTACTTGCGCTGTTTTAAGTGCTTTGATTTGAGGGCCAATGCTTGCGCCACCATAGGCAAGTGCACCTTTTATATCTGTACCTTGTGCGTATTTTTCAAAGCTTGCAAATACTTGCTGAGCAAGTTCACGGGTGGGCGTTAAAATAACCACACGAGCAATGCCTGGTTCGTCTTTTTTAGTGGTATTTAAAAGCTTATGTAATAGCGGCAAAACAAAAGCGGCTGTTTTACCGGTGCCAGTTTGAGCGCTGCCCATCACGTCTTTGCCCGCTAAAATTGGCGGTATCGTTTTGTGCTGAATGGCGGTAGGCGTAGTGTAATTATTTTGCTCTATTGCCGTTAATAGTAACGGGTCTAGGGCTAGTGATGAGAACGATGTGGCAGACATAAGCTTGGCTTTAAAATAACAAAGAACGCTATTATACCTGAGCTTTAGTAATAAAAAAGGCGCTAAATAGCGCCTATATAAAATGAAGTCTTTAAGCTGGTTTTAATGTGGCTTTACGTTCATTATAAAATGCAATTAAATCATCTACGGTGCTTTGACAGTATTCACGAATACCCGATACCACCATGTGTTTTTCGCCAAAACCCACCTTTTCGCCGTTTTCGAGTAAATTAAAGCGCAAGGTTATTTTGCCGCGTTTACCAGCGTATTCAAAGCTTGGCTCTGCAAACTCAAGGGTTGGTGATTTAATATCAATGTTATTAAGGTTAATGATCATTGATTCATAAATAATCATAGGCCGCGCAGGATTTATCATTACCTCTTGCTTGCCCATTAAAGGAATAATTACATGCGGGAACGCAGCACCTGAGAACTCAACATAATTTTTTATTAAACTGTTTGTAAGTGTTGGGCATTTACTGGTTTTACCGTCGCGTTTAACCTTTAAAATTACTTTTTCGCCATGGTTTACATCAAACTCTTCTCCAGGTTGTTTTGGAAAATTTAGCTTGGTATTTTCATCAACCATACCGGCAAAGGTAAACTCCATTCGCTCACTAATGCCATAGCGGTCTAACACTAGAGAAAAAAGTAAGTCTCCTGGTGCGCAAAACTTTTTAGCGTCTTTATCATGAAGCGGGTTGTAGTCGTCGGCTACACATTTAGCAAAGCGACAACCTTGCTCACGAGAAATTGAAACATAATCAGCATGCTGCTGATAGTAAGGACTTAACATAGTGTGTTCACTGCTTAAACTGCTTATAACCTAGCTATACTACCAGAAAAAAAATCTTGAGAGGTCGAATCTGTTTAATAAAGGCGAAAAATGATAATTTGCAACTCGCTAATTAACTAAGTAAATTAGGCAAATACGAGTTTAAGGGATTAACTAATGAAGTATTTTTGTTTATTAATATGCGCGGTTTCATTATTAACTGGCTGTAATAACATTACTTACACAACCAATATCGACGACGAGGTTTTATCAGAACACGTTTCAAGCCACACTAAAAAACGTGGTCTAGAGCAGTTTTACAGTGTTCAGGACGCTCTCGATAGAGGTGCAAGCCCTCTTGGTGGAATAAAAGGCGAAAGCTGCGATGTATCAGATGATACGCGAACATCCTCAATTAGCTATAACCGTTTGAAATCACAAGCTATAGAATCCCTTAAAAACGATGTGCTTTATTTAGGTGGCAATGCATTTACACTAGAGCAGTGCCAATCAGTATCCCGCTACAATTGTGATTTAGCCGTTATTTGTACCGGACAAGCCTATAATTATTAATAGCTCAAAATTATCTAATTGAGACTATAACGCTATGTGATTCGTTTTCTCTCATTTCCCCTATCAAACAACAAGCAGTATTTGCCAATGACTTTTTACTTTTTAGCTGCCGCTATTTTATGTGTTTTCCCGCAGTGTAAACTCACTGTATTTCGCCAACCATTATGGCGATACTTATTGCTGCTAAGTATTATTAGCGCCTATTATCAAGAATATATAAATTTAAACGCGGTTGCTGTTATAGCTGTTTATGTGGGATTGTTTCACTTTACGCTATTGGCAACCTCAGCGTTAAAACGTAATGTTCTAACGTCTTTATTTATAACAGCCTCACTCGGGTTGGCCTTACATTGGTTTGCGGGTTTTAATAACCTGCCAATTGTTGTTAATGAACAAATCACCAGTAACGCAATTGCATTTACCTTGTATGCTAATTTTGATAAAGCATTAGCGGGTTTAATGCTGGCCGCTTATTTTTTTGCAAAAAATAAAACGGCAAAGCCAGTAACTTTCGGCTACCCTGCTTTAATCATAATTATCACTATTTTAGCAGCGCTCATAACTGCTTTAACGTTAAACCTTGTTGAATTTGCGCCAAAAGTACCTGAATTTTGGTTGTTATTTATAGCTATCAATCTACTTTTTACCTGCGTTGCAGAAGAGGCATTATTTAGGGGAGTGATACAAACTAAGCTTTCAAAACTAATAACCCCGAGCAGGTTTGCACTGCTCGCACCGGCTATCAGTACTTGTGTATTTTCACTGGCACACTTTTCAGCGGGTACTCATTATATGCTTGTGGCGGCTGTTGCAGGTTTTGGTTATGGCTATATTTACTATAAAACAAGCCGATTAGAATGGGCCATTTTATGTCATTGGCTCGTTAATGTGTTTCACTTTTTCTTATTTACTTACCCTATGCTGGCAACTCCATCTTAGAATTACAGGCACAAAAAAGCCGCTTAAATTAAGCGGCTTTTGAATCTGTATACGGGATTACGTACTTGGGTAATCGCGGTATGCGCGTTCTATCTTTTTAGCCTGCTTTTTAGAAATACCTAAATGGGCAAGCGCGACACGTAAACGTGCACGCGATAGGTCAGACCCTAAAATTTCCATTGCATCAAGTACAGAGGTAGACGATGTTTTACCTGTGATTGCAACAAATATTGGCTCTAAGAAGTCTTTAATTTTAAGCTCGTGGAAGGTGGCTACTTCTTTTGCAATTGCAAAAATAGCTGGTTTTTCAAAGCTACGTAAGCCTTCTAGCTGCCATACAAAAAATTGTAATGCTTGGCGAATAACATCTTCGTCAGCTTTACCGGCTGTTAATAGCGCAGGATCGTAAGTCGGGATACCGCCTACAAAGTGCCCTGCTAAATCAACCATGTCAGAGAGCGTATTTATACGCGTTTTAGCTTCTGGTAATACTTTAGCAAGCATGTCGCCATTAAATTTCCAGTCAACAAAACGCTGCATTAGCTCTGCATCAGTTAAGTTTTCGCGGATCCACATACCGTTTAACCAGCTTAACTTGTCTACGTCGAATACTGGGCCACCAAGCGATACACGCTTCATGTCAAAATGTTCAATCATTTCATTAAGGGTGAACTTTTCACGCTCATCAGGCATTGACCAACCCATGCGGCCTAAGTAGTTAAGTACCGCTTCTGGTAGGTAACCCATTTCTTTATAGTAATTAATAGACGTTGGGTTTTTACGCTTGGACAATTTTGATTTATCTGGATTACGCAGTAATGGTAAGTGACCTAGTACGGGTGCTTCCCAACCAAAATCTTCATACAGTTTTAATAGCTTAGGCGCTGAGTTTATCCACTCTTCACCACGGAAAATATGGCTAATTTGCATATGGTGATCATCCACCACGTTAGCTAAAAAGTACGTTGGAAAACCATCTGCTTTTAATAGCACTTGCATGTCTACGTTTTCCCACGGGATCTCAATTTCGTCGCGTAGGTAATCGTTAAACTTAAAGGTACCTTCGCTTGGGATTTTCATACGTATAACGTACGGTTTACCAGCAGCTAGGTTTGCTTTAATTTCATCTTCTGTATGGTTTAAGCCACGACCATCGTATTTAGGACGCAGACCTTCGGCCATTTGCTCTTCACGCATTTGGTCCAGTTCTTCGCTGGTTGCGAAACAGTAGAATGCTTTGCCGTCTTCAACTAACTGATGAGCGTATTTTTTATATAAATCACTGCGCTCAGATTGACGGTATGGACCAAACTCACCACCTACATCAGGACCATGATCCCACTCAAGGCCTAACCAGCGTAAGCTATCCATGATGGCTTGTTCAGATTCTGGTGTGCTGCGAACTTGGTCAGTATCTTCAATACGAAGTACAAATTCACCGCCTTGCTGTTTAGCAAAACAGTAGTTAAATAAGGCAATGTAAGCGGTGCCAAGATGCGGGTCACCAGTTGGTGACGGAGCAACACGGGTACGAATTGTCATGGTAATGTCTCTTTTAATAAGTGAGATGGTATGAAATACCAATAAATATTTTAAGCGGCTACTTTGTTTAAGTAAGCAATAATATCGTTTGATTCATAAAGCCATTTAACTTGGCCATCTTGCTCAATACGTAAACAAGGTACTTTAACTTTTCCGCCTTGCTCTAATAGCTCTTGGCGGTATTGCTCATCATTTTTTGCATCGCGTGTTTCAATTTTTAAGCCTTCACGCTTAATTGAACGGCGCACTTTTACACAAAAAGGGCATGCTTTGAATTGATAGAGCTTAAATTGTGCGGTTTGCTGATCAAGCTTAGTTTGCTCTTGCGGATCACGTTTTTTGCTACGCGGCGTAAAAACAAAATTAAAAAATAAGATGATACAACCTAAAACCCAGCGAACTAATTTCATCTTCAATACTCTTTACAACAAATTTAAGGTGCAAGATTTTAACACAAAAAAGCGCAACACTATAAGCGGATTATACGTTGCGCTATATCGTTAAAAAAGTGCTTAATTACAACACCACCATATCATCTCTGTGTAGCACTTCCACGCCGCTATCGTAATCAAGTAAATGGCTGATTTGATTAGAATGTGCGCCTTTTATTTTATCGATTTCAAGATGACTAAAGCGCGTTAACCCCCGTGCAATAATTTGCTGGTTTACATCAATTAAGTTAATTAAATCTCCACGTTCAAATTCACCTATTGCACGCGTAATACCTTTAGCAAGTAAACTAGCCCCCTTAGATTGCAATGCATGCACCGCACCGGCATCAATTAAAATTTGGCCACTACTTTTAGGCCCTGCCAATAACCATTTTTTTCGACCATCTTTAGGGGCGGTAAGTTTTAAAAAACGGGTGCCTGGCAGTTGCTCGCTCATGCATTTTAAAATTACATTTTCATCCGCGCCTTTGGCAATAATCACCTCAACCCCAGCTCTTCTGGCAATATCGGCTGCCTGTAGTTTGGTTGCCATACCCCCTGTGCCTAGGTTTGTACCGCTGCCACCCGCAAGTTGGCGTAACTCATCATTAATATGGGTAACTTCATCAATCAAGGTGGCGTTAATGTCAGTGCGCGGATCGCTGGTAAATAACCCTTGTTGATCGGTCAGCAATAGTAATTTATCGGCATTGGCCAAAATAGCCACTAATGCCGATAAGTTATCGTTGTCACCTACTTTTATTTCACTGGTAGCAACCGCGTCGTTTTCATTGATGATCGGCACAACATCATAATTTAATAAGGCATTGAGAGTATCGCGGGCATTTAAATAACGCTCTCTGTCGTCAACATCGGCGCGCGTTAGTAGCATTTGCCCCACGTTAACACCATACAACGCAAATAAACTTTGCCAAATATGAATGAGCTGCCCCTGTCCAATGGCGGCCAACATTTGTTTGTCTATTAATGTGCGCCCACAGGGTTTTAATAACTGTTCGCGACCTGCGGCAACCGCACCACTAGAAACTAAAATAACCTGGTGACCTTGCTTTTTTAGCTCACAGCATTGGCGAACAAGTTCCACCATATGTGCTTTGTCTAACTTATCGGTACCGCCAGTGAGTACGCTTGTACCTAGCTTTACAACTACTACCTGATCCCTTTGCATGTTTTTTACTTAGCGCAATAAATGATGAATTTATTTATACCAGTTCGGTATTTTTGAACAAGTAAAAAATATTCAAGCACCCCCTCTGCGTGCTAGGATCGCACTATATTCAACCGATTAAATTACACCTTATGCCTGCCAGTTTATGTTTAATTATTGCCACCTTTTTGTGGGGTAGCTCCTTTATTGCACTTAAATACGCGATTGCGATTTATGATCCGGCCTTGGTGATATTTTTACGTATGCTCACCACTTTACTGATTTCGTTATGTTTATGGCGTTACGTAATTCGTTTTGAATATTTAAAAGGCGATTGGAAGTATTTATTAGGTATGTCGCTGGCAGAGCCTTGTTTGTACTTTTTATTTGAAGGCCACGCAATGGAGTACACCTCTGCATCTCAGGCTGGGGTTATTGTGTCTTGCTTACCTATTATTGTGGCGTTATTAGCCTTTTTTATGCTCAAAGAATACATTAGTAAAGCTATTGTGGTGGGTTTTACGCTGTGTATTGGCGGCAGTATTTTATTGACCTTGCTCTCACCGAGTTCAAGCCAAGCACCAAACCCGTTATTAGGGAATTTTTTAGAATTAATGGCCATGGTGTGCGCTGCATTTTACACCGTGTGTATAAAGCATTTAGCTAACCGCTACTCCCCACTCACATTGATTGCTCTGCAAGGTGTGAGTGGTAGTTTGTTTTTTGCTCCGTTTTTATTATTTATTGACCTACCCAGCGAAAACCAACACGATTTAACCGCACTAATGAGCATTTTGTACTTAGGCTCTTGTGTCACTTTGGGTGGGTACGGCATGTACAACTACGCGATTAGTAAAGTGTCGGTGTTAACCGCAGCGGCTTACTCTAATTTAATTCCAATTTTCACTTTAATTTTGTCAGCCATTATTCTTAACGAAGTACTGACACTTGGCCAGTGGTTCAGCATATTTGTGGTGTTTATAGGCGTAATGATAAGCCAACGCCATCAAGAACTAGTGGTCGATATTCCTAACGCTACCTCGGGTGAGGATATTTCAGCCGACACTAGCCACCTTAAATCGGTACCCGAGGCCAGCGAATCAAAAGGGTAACAGGTCAGTAAATACAGCCCTGCTTGATGCAAAAAATCGGTGTTGTACTGATTAATCACCTCAACATGTGTCACTGAATAATGCTGCACTTTGCCATTTTGTAATTGCAGAGAAAATTGCTCCCCCACTTTAGCGTTTTTTAAAAACGCAAAGTGGGTATCGTTGTGGCCAGCAATAAGTGCTCCTTGCGAATTACCAACATCAGCCCCACCTAATTCCCCCGCAGCTAAAAAATGGCTGGGCGCAAACGCTAAATTTCTACCACTTGCACCATCGAGCACGGTTAGTCGTTTATTATGCTTTGGCCATATTATTTGTGCCACTGGGTAACTATCAGCATAAAACCACGGCTTAATTTTTTTATTGGGTGATTTAAGGGCTGTTTGCCATGCTTGCTCTATTAACACTTGTGCAAGCCATGCCTTTGCCTGCATATATGCACCATGGCCGAATAGGCTCAGTCCTAAGGCTAGTAAACCTATGCTCAACCACTTTTTCATTTACAGCGCCTTACTAACAACAGGCCACCTAGTAGCATTAAAGCTCCAAACACAATATGCATTTTGCTTTGCCCGTCAGTTTGCGGCAAGCGCATACTCATTCCTTGCGGCATTGAATTAGCCACTTGTGTAGTTTGTTTAGCAACTTCTTTAATGGTGCTCTCTTCTATGGCAATAAACGCAGTAAATGGGCTAAGTAATTGATGCTCAAGCGCAAGTTGCTGCACTTGCTGTTTTACAACACTTTGTTGGTTGTATAGCAATAATGACTTTATTTTTTGACGTGCCCAGAGCTTATCAATTCCTGTGGCTTTTGAGCTTGCTTGCGAATTAAGCTTAACCTTAAACTCACCATGCGTTGTTTGCCCCGTAAAAGTAATTGTATCGGTATTATCTAATTTAATAGCCACCATAATAGGCTCAGCAAAATACAGATCCGGTAATGGGGAGGGCCAAAAATCTAAGCTGTCTCCATTTGTATTTGTTAACGCTAAATTAGTCATCGCCGGGTGAGCGAGTTTATCAAACAACTGCTGCATTTTTGGCTGCACATCAAAGGTGCTACCAATAAAGGTATAAGACCCCTTACCTATATCAGCAGCGCGGCGCATAAAAAAGCGATTAGGTGCGCTACCAATGCCGACGGTAAATAAGCGGCTGTCACCTAAAGTGCGCGCAATACTTTTAAATAACTCATCTTCGTTACTCACGCTACCATCGGTTAAAAACACCACTTGGCGTACAAAACCCTCAAACTGCGCACCATTAAGTACGGCATCAAGCGCACCTTGTATTTCAGTACCACCGTCGGCTTGCAAGTTATAAATAAAGCGCCTTGCACGGCGTAAATTAAAGTCACTAGCAACTAAAGGGGTATCACTCATGGCAGTAACCTGATTATTAAAGCCAATAATATTAAAGCTATCATCACTATCAAGTAACGAGAGTGCGTAAAACAGTGCTTTTTTAGCTTGCTCCATAGACTGCCCATGCATAGAGCCCGAGGTATCAACCACAAACACCATTTCACGCGGCAAACGCTCAGACTGGGTAAACTGATCGCTTGGCGGCATCAACATCGCTAACGCAAACTGCTCACCATTTTTTGCTTGCTGAGTAAAAAGTGCGGCTTGAGCTTGCGCTTTTTGTAGTGGCTTAAACTCCAGTACAAAGTCTTTATTTATTGCTTGCTGTGGTTTTAGCACAATGCTGTATTGCCCAAACGCAGAGTTTTCAATATTTACCTGATGGTACTTAGCGTTTATATCAACCAATTCTAAGCCTATATCCATGTTAATTGTTAAGCTTAAATCGCTGGCATTAGCCGCCTCATTGGTTTGCTTTGTATAAATAGGGCTTAACCATCCTTGTGGAGTAAACGAAGATGTATGATCACTTTTTACCGTACGCTTATCTTGCTCTTCGTTCAGTTTCCCTGTTGTTGCATGATACCGTGGCGTTATTGTGGTTGGAAAATGAATCGCAAAGGTTCCATGCTGGTAATCAATAATCTCTTGATATTCAAGCGTTATAACTATTTCTTCTCCTGGCCCTACATTTGCCACATTTGTAATAAACATATTTGCACGCTGCTGTCGCAGCAATGAAGCTTGTTTGCCTGCTTTTTTGGCAGCTTGGTACTGTTTTTCTGCTTGGTGTTTTTTTGCTATTTTACCGTGAATCACTCGCTCACCAATACGCATGGTCATTGCTTGCACGGCACTTTCATCGGGTAAAGGAAAAACATAACGTGCATTTACTGCAAAAGGATTTTCATTTATGTAGTGCTGCGTTACTACAACATGATTAATTAGTCCTGTTAGGGTCATTTTTGCATCGCTTTTTAAAATCACCCCAGGGTTAACCGCCACTCCTTGGCTATCAAACAAGGATAGTTTTGGCGACTGCGCATGGCTTTTAAAGCTGGCTAAAAGCACGATAATAATAAAAATAAAAAGGCTTACCTTGGTAAGCACTTTGGTGGGTTTACTCAACATAAATCACTCCCTCGAACGCACGTTGTTAATTGCTTGCGGTTTGATTACTTGACTGATTTAACGCACGAGTAGTGAGAGTAACGCGTCTGTCAAAAAAGTTATCTTCAAGGGTGTTACTGTTTGCTATGCTTTGTTGCTCGCCAAACGCTTGTGTGCTCAAACGTGTATGGCTTACTCCCTGTTTAATTAAGTAACTTTGTACGGCGTTTACTCTGGCTTTTGAAAGTAATAAGTTTGCTTGCTCTTCACCACGCTGATCGGCAAAGCCACTTAAATCAAGCGCGAGTTGCGGTTGGCTTTTTAATAACGCAACTAATTGATCAAGCTGCTTGGCAAAATGAGGAGCAATATCGCTAGAGCCTGTTTTAAATTGCACCGTCATTGCCAATAAATTATTAAGCTGTGATTGCGTTAGTTGCTCATTTTGCTGCGCCAGTAGTTCAAGTTGCGCCTCTAGGTGGCTGTTATGATTAAGTACGTGCTGGTAGTCGTTGGTTTTCTCTGCCATTACAGTTAAAGCTTGTTGCTGCTCAGCAATGGTTTGCTCAGCCACCTTGGCATCGCCAATTAAGCCACCAGCAAATGCACCTACAAACGCGCCAATAGGCCCACCAACAACGCCACCGATAATGGCACCTGTGCTTAGGCCGACTATGGTTTCCTTTTTTGCTTCTTTCGATGGAGTATCCGCGGCAAAAGCAGGAGCGCAAAAAGTGCTAACAAGTGTGAGTGCGATTAATGTTTTCTTCATGGTCTATTCCTTACTATTAATAATGGTTGGCAAGCTATTGGTTGGCACTTGCGTTGTATCTGTAATTTCAATAGTTGTATTAAAACAGCATGAAGTGGCAACAAAGGGGATCAAAAATGGCAAACTGCTGAGCAATTGTGGCAAAAAAATGGCAATTGTGTTTTTAACCGTACTTAGCGCAAAAACTTCGCTATAGTGCGCCTAAGTCAATATGAGTAATTAATAAAAATGAAGAAAATAGCCATCATTGAAGATGAAACCGCAATCCGCGAAAACTACATAGAAATGCTGAGCGCTCAAGGCTATCAGGTGAGTGGTTATGAAAACCGCCCTCAAGCAGAAGCGGCCTTTAAAGAAGCGCTTCCCGATTTAGCCATTGTTGATATTGGTTTAGGCCATGAAATAGATGGCGGCTTTTTACTGTGCCAGACACTGCGTTCACTGTCTAAAACCTTACCAATTATTTTTTTAACCGCTCGCGACAGCGAAATAGACACCGTATGCGGCCTGCGCATGGGCGCCGACGACTACTTAACCAAAGATATTAGCTTAGCGCATTTAGCCGCGCGTATTGGTGCGCTATTTCGCCGCATGGAAGCATTAGAGCAACCCGCTGATGCCAACGCATTAATAATTCGCGGTCAACTAACGCTCGATACGCAACGCATGCAGGTGCTTTGGCAACACCAGTTAGTTGATTTAACCGTAACTGAGTTTTGGATGCTGCATTCACTCGCTCAGCGACCAGGACACGTTAAAAGCCGTAATGAGTTAATGAGCGATGCTAAAATTTATGTAGACGACAGTACCATTACCTCTCATGTAAAACGCATTCGTAAAAAGTTTATAGCACTCGATAGCCAGTTTGACTGCATTGATACCGTGTATGGCATGGGTTACAGGTGGGAGCAACCCACATGCTGAGATTTGGCCTACGCAGTAAATTTATCCTACTTTCGTGCTTTTTGTTTTTGTTGCCATGGCTTGGCTACGAATATGTATGGGAAATGGAAAAGTTTTTACGCCAAGGCCAAGAAAAAACGTTGGTAGGCACTACACGTGCACTGGCCACGGCCCTGCATGAACGCCCCGCTTTATTTGACGAACAAACCAACTTTTTAGATCAGGTGGTAAAAGGTCGCGATCTCTATGCTTATAATTTAAAAAGCCCGATTCAGCTCGATGGCAAACTCAACGACTGGGACGCTTATCAATCGCTATTTTGGCTTTATGACAAACGCTACTTACAAACAGCCAATGATAACCATCAACTGAGCAACTTATCATTTAGCCATATGGTAGGTAAGTTTGATAATTACTTATATGCTGTATTTAAAGTCACAGATAACACTGTAATTTACCGTGCTAAAAACAGCCTCAGCATTACCAATAACGATTACATAAAAATTGGCCTAAAAAACCCTGATGGACAATTTAATACTTATATTATTGCTCCGCGCCAAGATGGCTGGGTCAACGCATTTGATGCCAACAGTAAAATGCCTTTTACTAAAATTCAGGGTTTCTTTAAACAAACTGACACTGGTTACAACCTTGAGCTGCGCTTTCCTTTGAGTATGCTTGGCAATAAACTGGGATTTGCCATTGCCGATGTTGATAGTAAACAACCAAACCAAACCCCTAGTATAATGTCTACATCGAACTTAAATAACCCGAATGATTTAGGTTCGGTACTGGTGCCCTCCCCTGAAATAAACCGTATATTAAAAGGCATGGGACACAGCGGCAGTCGCATATGGGTGGTCGATAATCATCACCGTGTATTAGCGCAATCGGGCAGTATTCAAAATGCCGATGGCGTATGGGCCGATGGGCTAAAAAATCAAGCGCCAAAAACTGCGTGGCAGCGCTTTGAACAAGCCTATTTACATCCTTTGTATTATAAAATTTTAACCCGTCCTGAAGATGAATTTATAGATACCTTACACGATGTAGCTTCAATGCAAGGCGCTCATTTAGCCAAAGCACTCAAAGGCCAACCGGCCTCGTCTTGGCGACTCACTCCCGATAACAAAGCGGTAATATTATCGGCTGCGTATCCTATTTGGATCGAGGATAAAGTTATCGGTGCAGTTATAGCCGAAGAAACCACTAATGGCGTGCGCACACTGCGTAATAAATCGCTGGAAAAACTGTTTAATGTGATTTTAGCGGTCATGTTAATTGGCACAGTCACTTTGTTCTTTTTTGCCTCACGTATATCAAGTCGTATTAGGCGACTACGCGATACAGCAGAGCAAGCCATTGATGCGCAAGGACGAGTAACAGGTCATATAAATTACAGCGATGCCAATGACGAAATTGGCGATTTATCGCGTAGCTTTTCAAATATAGTGAGCCGACTTGGTGGCTATACCGATTATTTAGAAAATATGTCGTCGCGCTTATCTCACGAGCTGCGCACACCGGTTGCGGTTGTACGTTCATCACTTGAGAACTTACAAAGCTTGCAGCAAAGTGAACTGAGTCAAAAATACCTTGAGCGTGCCAGTGAAGGAGTTGAGCGTTTAGGTAAAATAATTACCACTATGAGTGAAGCAACCCGCCTTGAGCAAAGCATTCAAAGTAATGAGCCAGAGCCGTTTGATTTACAAAAAGTAATTAGTGGCTGTATGCAGGGCTACCAACTTACTTATCCTAACCAGTTATTTACACTCAACATTTGCCAATGCACACTGCCAATGCAAGGTGCCCCTGAATTTATAGCGCAACTGCTCGATAAGCTAATAAATAATGCCTTGGAATTTAGTGAAGCCAACACCGCGATTGAAGTCAGCCTGAAGCAAAGCGAAAACAAAGCAACATTAACGGTAAGTAATACAGGTACTTTATTGCCTGAGGGACTTACTGAACATATTTTTGACTCTATGGTATCGGTGCGCAGCCAGCAAATGCAGCAACAACCGCATTTAGGTTTAGGACTTTATATTGTCAGGCTGGTGTGTGATTACCATAACGGTACAGTAACAGCACACAATAATGAGCAAGGCAACGGTGTGGTGTTTACCGTGAACCTGCCTTTAAATAATTAAACAAAAAGCGGTTTAATTATAAACTGCTTTATTTTAAAGCTTTGCAGTTACAATTTAATTCACACTCAAGTGTAACGATTCACTTTTAATTCATTCGCTCAGCCTTAGTCTACTCTCCTAGGAGGAGTCAAAATGAAAGAGTTACTAGAACCCGAAGAAATAGAGTTTATTCTCGATTTATATCGTCCTAATGCAACCAATAACCATGCTCAACAGGGCGCGACTAAAAAGCCCAAGGTAAGTAATAAACAAGCCATGCAAGCTGAGGCTTTAGCACGTAGTGCTTAACTACACTAACCTTACAAGTTAGCCATTAAGCTGTAAAAACGCTTTAATACAGTCTATTTCTGCCTGTTTGACCGTTTCACCTATTTCGGGGCCTTTTTTACCGCCTTTAAGTGCATGTTGCACAATTTGTTTTTTATCCATTTTTTGTAGTTCGTTGTGAATAGCACGTAATTTAGCGGCTTGTGGATAAGGCTTATCTACCAGCGTTTCGCCTCGTCCTTGTGCATCACACTGACAGGCTTGAGTAAAGGCAATAAAACGCTCTGGGTGCACTAGTGCATTTAAATTAGTGACGATTAATTTATGAATGGTTTGCGGCCTTAATTGTTCAAGCGTGTGGCAAAGCGTATGGTTATCACTGGTAAGCACGCCTATATCACGAAAGCGATTAGGTACTTTTAGCCGTTCACAAAAGGCCTCAACCACCGCAACCCCTTCACGTTCATGGCCGCGTAAATTACCGCGTTTTTTATAGCTTAGTGCTTTACCAAAATCATGAGTTAAAGCAGCAAACCGGGTTTCTAGGTTAAAGTTTAAATCGGCTGCTCGTCTAAGTACTAACATAGTATGTACAAACACATCGCCCTCTGGGTGATGATTTGCCGGCTGTGGGGTGTTTTTCATCTGTTCAATTTCAGGAAAAATACCTAAGCCATCTAATGCTTGAAAATAAAGCTCTGGGTGTTTTTCACCAAGCGCTTTTTCAGTTTCTAACCACACGCGCTCTGGCACTAAATGTTCCAGCTCGCCTTTATTTTTAAGCTCATGCATTAATGCAGTAGTACTTGGATGAATAGACCATTCACTACCATAACGGGCTAAAAAACGGGCAATACGTAATACCCGAACCGGGTCTTCTACAAATGCTTGGGTGGTGTGGCGCAGTATTTTATTTTTTAAATCATCTTGACCATTAAACGGGTCAATAACAGTGCCGTTTTCGTCTAGCGCCATAGAGTTAATGGTTAAATCTCGGCGTGCTAAGTCTTCTTCAAGCGTAACATTGGGGCTCGCATCCACTACAAAGCCGGTATAACCTTTACCACTTTTACGCTCAGTGCGCCCTAGTGCATATTCTTCTTTGGTTTTTGGGTGCAAGTAAACGGGAAAGTCGCTGCCAATGGGTAAAAACCCAAGCGCTTCCATAACCTCTGGCGTTTCACCAATAACAACGTAATCGTTATCTTTTGATTGTATGTTTAGCAGTTTATCTCGTACTGCTCCGCCAACTAGGTAAACTTGCTTTAAGCTTTGTTGCACTTTATCCCCAACCACTACTTTTAAGGTTTTCTTTGATGTTAATCATACCTAATCGCAATTTAAAAATCAGTGTTGTTTGCCAAGCTTTAGTAAGCTCATTACAATAGTGCATTATTTTTTATACCTCAACTCATCTTAACTAATGAAAAAACACTCAGCAAAAAAAGAACTTAGGTTACTGCCCATCCTTTTGATCGTTATTATTATGTGTGTTGCGGGGCATTTTTTGCTGCAAGCTAATTTTCAAGACAGTCATCTGGTAGAATACCTATTAGCCGCTATTCCATTTGCTATGTTTGGCTTAGTGATAGTGGCCTTTAAAATGGCCGCTAAAAGTGAGCAACAAGAAAGTGATGAGTAAATAAGTTACTGATAGTTTTTTTCTGCTTTAGTGACTTTATATAGGTAGCGTCTTGATTCCGCTCGAGAGTGCTTAGTGGTGAGAATGTTATAAAACTGGCTTGAAGTAAGCTGATTTATTTGTGAAAACGCCACACTTCTATTTTTATTAAATATACGCAATACATTACCCGCCCCACCGTTATAAGACGAGATCATGGCAAAGTGCTTACTTTTATCAGTATTAATTTTATGTAAGTAATTATTTTTTAAAATACTTAGATACGCGCTGCCAATATCAATATTATGTTTTGGATTAAACAACACTGCTTTGGTTGGCTGCCCGGGTACTTTTTTAATTTTTTGATACACATCCCGCCCGGCAGTTGCGGGGATCACTTGCATTAATCCATATGCGTTTGATGAGCTCACCGCATGTGGATTAAAGCTACTTTCGGTTTCAATAATGGCATAAATAAGTGCTGCCGATATTTGATATTTATTTGCAGCCGCCAGCACATAATCACTGTACTTTTGCTTTCTCAAATGAGCATTTTGCTCGACTAAATCAAAACTAACTGACGAAATAACATGTCCATACTGACGCCTTTTTTGTAAGTTATTATTTACTAAATAACGCGCAAACCGATTCGCCCGCCAAGAGTATTTTATTGGTAACTTATCTTGGTCGAGTACTTGTTGATATAAAAACGGTTCGCCTTCTAATATGGGGGCTTCGCTGGTAAAAATATCGGTTTTATCGGGGTCGCTGGAGGTCAGTAGGGTCATAACAATGGCCTGCTGTAACAAGCTTATTGTATTTTTTAACGCGATGGTTTCTACTTTTACAGTGCCTTGCTCAAAATCAATAATGGCACGAGCTTGGTAATCATTACTGTATTTGACGTATTTTTTTGCACTAGGCTGTTGCGTATTTTGCTTACCCCACTTGCGCCCAACAACGCTTTCTAATGCGGCTAAAAGCTGCTTTACGTTACCAACCTGCGCTTTAATAGAGCGCTGTGTTTTTTGAGCTTGCTTGTGAATTGCAACCACATTGGTCGGGTCGTTTTTTACTTGCTTTACCAGTTTATTTAAATCAACAACGGGCGGTAAACCCGACAGTGACTTACAGCCACTTAGGCCAACTAGCAAAAGTATAAACGCATACTTTTTCACACAATATCCAAACAAATGCTTAGCAACTATAATACATGATAACCAAACCAGTCCGGTTTAATTGGTTGTGCTTGGCCGCTTGGGGTTAGCTTAATATTAAGCTGACTATCGAGTAAATCAATCGCAAAGCAGTCATCAACATCATATAAATCATCTTTATGAAGATGACTCAGCCCTGCTAATAAGTCATTTTTAGCGCGTTGTTTTGCTTCTTCACTACTACTGGCAACATACAAAGCAAAGTCGTGTTGCTCTGCCATTGAGTCGCTTCTGTAAGCACCTAAGTTAACAAAATAAAGTTGCTTATTTTGCTCTACATAACTATCAACCACCTCGATTTTATAACCATCAATATGATTAACCGCCATGTAGCTATCCATGTGTACACTGTTTTTATCACCCACCCATTGGCTTTTTAGTTTGGTATAGGTTTGCTCAATATTTTGGCCTACCACAAAACGTACGTCGTGCATTTCTATGTGACAACCTTGAATGCGTCCACCTAAATACACCATGAATAACTGCATGCTCACTTCCTTTTAAAAACCAAATTAAATTAAACTATCTACGTCAATCTCATGCTTTTTAATCAACTTATAAAAATCAGAACGATTACGCTTGGCAAGTTTGGCGCCTTCTGCCACATTGCCCCCTGCCATTTTCAGGGTATTAATTACATAGTCTCGTTCAAATTCTTTTTTAGCTTCATTAAGTGATAATGGCTCAACGTTACTTTCATTACTGTTTAGCGCACTAAGCACTAAATGTTCAGATATAACCTCACTAGGAGTCAACGCAACCACCTGCTCCACTACATTTTGTAATTGACGTATATTACCTGGCCAATCATACCTTACTAGGGCATGCATGGCATCGTTTGCAAAGCGCTTTTCTTTTTGCTCCATACGCTTTGCGATGTTGGCACTAAAAAAGTTGGCTAATAAGCTAATATCTTCACGGCGTTCACACAGCGGGGGCAACTTTAAGTTTACGACGTTTAACCGGTAGTATAAATCTTCTCTAAACTGTTGATTACTAATCGCTTCAGGCAGGTTTTTGTGGGTTGCAGAAACAATTCGCACATTAATAGGAATTTCTTCTTGAAAGCCCACTGGGCGAATGGTTTTTTCTTGTAGCACACGCAACAACTTAACTTGTAAATTAAGCGGCATATCACCAATTTCGTCTAAAAATAAGGTACCGCCTTGCGCTTGCTGAAATAGGCCTTGATGATCTTTTACAGCTCCTGTAAATGCCCCTTTTTTGTGACCAAATAGCTCTGATTCTAATAGCTCACCAGGCACGGCCCCACAGTTTATTGCCACAAATGGACCATCACTAACATGGCTATGCTGATGAATCGCCTGCGCAAGCAACTCTTTACCGGTACCGCTGGCACCAGAAATAAGCACGTTAACTTGTGTAGGCCCTAATAGTTTCACCTGCTCCAGCAAATGCAGCATAGCGCCACTGCGGGTGACAATATTACTTTGCGGGGCGACTTCATCATTATTAACCCCATGTATCTCAATGGCTTTAGCTAGGCTGTCAAACAGCTCATCTTTATCAACGGGTTTTGTGATAAAGGCAAAAATACCTTGCTTGGTGGCCTCTACCGCTTCAGGGATAGATCCATGAGCCGTCATCATAATAACAGGCAACGCAGGGTAGCGGTTTTGCAACTGTCGGTGAAGCGCCATGCCGTCCATTTCATCCATTCTTAAATCGGTGATCACCGCATCAAACACTTGGTTTTTAAGTAGTTGTAATGCGTTCATACCACTATCACAGATCGTTACTTCATAACCCTTTGATTGAATTCGAATCGCCAGCAATTGCAGCAAGCTGGCATCATCATCAACGAGTAACACTTTAGCACTTGATGGAAGTGTGACTGACATAGTTACTGCTCCTTGGTTTCTTCACGTAATAAAAGTTGCTGTTCAATTGCGGCTAATGACGACAAGGTTTTTTGCATTTTGACGTTCAATGCTTGCTGTTGTTTTTTTGCATCTATTTGCATTAATACCTGCTGTTTTTGCAGCCATAAATAGTGCTTTATATCATCGGGCCAATAGTATGCCTGATCCAGCTTAAGTAATTGACTCATCACAGTATTGGGGTCACTACTAAGCTTTAAACATGCTTTACTAAAAAACGCTTTCAGTGCTTGCTCCCCTAAGTAGGCTTCATTGCTAGGCGCTAATTTAAAACCACCGCACTGATTGGCATGCCAAGCAATAACTAGCGCTGCAGAGGGATATATTGGCTCTGATTTTGGCCGAGGTTTGGGATTTGGCTGATTCGTTTTGCTATCTGGCTGAGAGGGTACATTTAATGCTGATTCACCCTGTGTTTGAGTGTTTGTTATTTCACACCCAGATAAAAAAACAAGACTGCTGGTTAGCCATACAATAGCCATTAAACGCGCAGACATATTATTTAACTCCTTTATTTTTATAGGGAATGACAATGTTAAATCGACAGCCTTGCGGCTCATTATGCTCAATTTTTAGTTGTCCATGTAACTGTTCAACTGACTCTTTGACTATAGTAAGGCCTAAACCACTGCCTTGTAAGCTAATCTCTTTGGTATGTTTACCTTGATAAAACGCCCCAAAAACATGTTCTCTTTCATGCTCTTTAATGCCACAGCCCTCATCTGCTACCTGTATATTTAGGCCGTTACTTTCTAGACTCAAGCTAATAGTAACGACTTGGCTTGGCTGAGAAAACTTTAAGCCATTGGAAATTAACTGAATTAAAATCATTTCAATTAACTCCCGTGGCAAACTAAGAGAAATATTAGGTAAACTATTGTGCCAAATAAGCGATTGTTCTCGCGCATTTAAGCGGTGCTCAAAGTGGTTATTTACCTTTTTTATTAGCTGATTAAATTCCACTTCACTGACGTTGTCTTTACTGGTGCGAATGGCGTTATAACTCAATAAACTGTCTATCATAGTACGTAGCCTCACCATCGATTGACTGATCAGCCCAAGTACCGCTTTTTGCTCGTTATTGATGGGGCCAACGATTTCATCGGCTAGTAATTCAGTGCCCTCAACCATAGAAGCCAAAGGGGTTTTTAATTCGTGAGTAACGTGGCGTAAAAATGTATCTTTTTGTTGTTCTAACATATGCAGCTGCGCTTGCACCCACTGCAACTTATTACCTAACTCTATGAGTTCAGCTGATCCCTGCACCGATATTTTTTGCTGCCAATCTCCTTGGCCTAATTTATCAATCACTGAGGTTAAGCTTTTTAAGCGCCCGCTTATGCGCCACAAAAAACCGCCGCCAACAAGCAGCGTTAAAGGCGTAAGTGCAATCAACCAGTTTATAAAGGAAGCTTGTAAATTTGTGAGCTTAATTTGGTTTTGAGTGATTTTGGCTTCATTTTCCTCACGCAACCACAATGTTAGCTCCGCTAATATTTCGCTGATTGGCACAAATAACTCAGCTTGTTGACGCGCTTCAACCACAAGTTGAGTATGCGCCGTTTGCAAAGTATCCGTTAGCCGTTGCCATTGGTGTGTATTTGCTTGGTTATTTGAAAGCTGTTTTAGCTCATTGATGTTTTGCAATGATGATTGCCATTTATCTACGATTAGCTTATCGAGTGAGTCGCTCTTTAATACCCAGTTTTGCCTAGTTGCTCTTTCTAAACTATTAAGCTCTTGCTTAAGCAGATTAAACGACTTAGTTACTTGGTAATTATTACTCACAATTTGCTGAGTGACCGCTAATTGCTTATTTAATACATTTAAAAACACAATAACCACTATAGATAAGGGCAACAGCGACAACAGCATGCTCATTACAAATTGGCCAATTAAATTGGGGCGCCAATTTATCAATGCTTTATATTTTTCAGCCATGATTGCAGGCATACACTAATCCTTTACTACTTTTAAGCGCTCTATTATTAAGCGCTCAACTTATACACTCGCTGAACCAAATACATTTTTGAGAGCAAAATCGTTGCAATGTCGCACAATTGCGACAAGTTAAACACTTGATTTAAAAATAGTAAAAAATTCTAACTAAGAAAATGTTGCATAAAACACACAACCGTCGGTAAATATTACTCATTAAAAACAAGTTAAAAAATTAAACCATTGATTTTTAATAAAAATTAAAGATGGCACTATAATTGTAATACGCTTATAAATATTAATTTTTAAAGGCCAAGGAATGACTAAAGGTTATTTAAAATCTACTGCCTTAATAGCGTTATGTTTCACAAGTAGCCATTTATTTGCGCTTGATGTGAACACAGCATTTTACAGCCTGGATAAAGACAGTAATGGCACATTAAGTGAAGCTGAAGCAGGTGAAGATGCTTTATTACATGAGAACTTTGCACAGATAGACACCGATGAAAACGGGCTCATATCTCTAAACGAATTTAAACTGTTTATAAAATAAAGGAGTACATTCATGAAACAACTAATTGGTGCTTTTTCGCTCCTATTTTTAGCTATTAGTGCCACCGCACTGGCATCGCCATTAAATGTACGTTTTATGCATTTAGATAAAAATATGGATGACCAAATATCGCTTGTTGAGGCAAAGCAAGATAAACAATTACTTAAGCAGTTTGCCGATTTAGACAAAGATAATAACGAGATGATTTCTAAAAAAGAATTCCAAAACTTTAAACCTTAAGTTTAGATTCAAGTTTAATCTATTAGTATAGATTTAAAAGCACTTGCCATAATCCCTGAGGGAGTGTGTAAACGGATTTAATGTTGGGATTTAAATTATGGCAAGTGCTTTATTTCATTACTGCCAGCAATTAAAATATGCCTTGGAACGCCAACCATGAAAATACAGCTTCTCCTTATTGGTGCTTTACTATTTGTTAGCCATAGTGCATTTGCACTTGATGTAAAGCAACGCTTTGAACATCTAGACACCAACAACGACGGGTATTTAACCCATAGCGAGCTTGCTGCTCAGCCTCAGCTATTAAACTCATTTTCAAATTGGGATGAAAATCAAGACAACAGAATTTCTTTAACTGAGTTTAAAAACTATCTAACCACCAATTTGTACTGAGTATTTAGATGAAACCTATCCGCCATATTATTTTACTAACGCTTACTGTTGTTAGCTGCATGAGCTTTGCGACAAATAGCTATATTGCCTCAGAATTTGAAAAACTTGACCGTAATCAAGATGGCTTTTTAACTCGTTCGGAAACTGCCAGTGATCCTGCTTTATGGTCACGCTTTGGCAGTTACGACCGTGATAAAGACGCACAATTGTCATTAAGCGAATATAGTTTGTACGCCAGTAAATAAATAGCTCCCTCAAATAAAGCCTAGTTAATTAGGCTTTATTTGAGAAGATTAAACAAATTCTTTCCTGTTAACACGCAACCTATCCTACCCTGAATTTGCTTGCTCTAGCTAAAAGCTGGGCTTATTCGACTATTAATAAATTATGCTATTGGTATTCTAAATTTGAGTTTGCTACTGTGATAGTACAAATAATAACAACATACCTCTTATGCGACTCAATAAATTAATTAAACCGGTATTACTAGCAAGCCTCTGCGCCTTATCTAGTGTGGCAATTGCACAAACGAAAGTAATATATAATGCCAATGGCTACACCCCTTTATACAAAGGAAAAATGCGCCACGGCGAAGTAAATACATTTACAACCTTAGTCATAAAAGATGGCAAAGTTGTAAAAACAGGTCCTGACAGCTTAAAAAATAGCTTCCCGGGCGCAACCCTAATTGACGCCAATGGAAAAACCTTATTACCAGGGCTCATTGATGCCCACGGACACGTAATTGGCCTGGGTGAAAACTTGTCACAGCTGGATGTGCGCGGCGCAAAATCGGTAGATGAAATAACCGCTAAGCTCAACGAATTTGCCAAAGGCAAAGAAGGTTGGATTATTGGTCGGGGCTGGAACCAAGAGCTATGGTCCGACACGCGTTTCCCTACCGCTGCTGATTTAGACAAAGTCGTCAGCGACCGTCCTGTTATTTTATCGCGAGTAGATAGCCATGCTATTTGGGTTAATTCAAAAGCACTAGAACTTGCCAATATTAATGCTGACACACCAGCCCCAGCAGGTGGAGAAATTATAAAAGACGAGTTTGGCAAACCAACCGGTATTTTTATAGATAAAGCAGAAACCTTGGTTACTCAACATATGCCTGCAACATCTGCGCAATCGGTTAGCAATGCATTAGATGCCGCAGGTAAACATTTATTAAGCTTAGGCATTACCTCAACCCACGATGCAGGTATTGATAAAACCACGTGGCAAGTTTATAAACAGCGCGCTGAGTTAGGTACATTACCGCTTAGAATTGTAGCGATGTTAAGTGCAGCAAGCCCAGATTTAAACATGATGCTTAAAGCGGGTCGGTATCAAGATGCTCAAGATTTTTTATCTATTCGCAGTGTAAAAATTTACGCTGACGGTGCCTTAGGGTCACGCGGTGCCGCGCTTATTGAAGAATACGCAGACAGAGCAAACCACTTTGGCCTAATGCTTGAAACCCAACAAAAGCTAGAACAATTATTTACACTCACTTTTAAAAGCGGGTTTAGTGCAAATACCCACGCCATTGGCGATAGAGCAAATAAAATTGTGCTCGATGCCTATCAAAATGTATTTAAGCAAACCGGTGGTATACTACTGCGTAATCGCATGGAGCATGCACAAATCGTCTCGCCGGAGGATATACCGCGCTTTAAAACCCTGAAAATAATTCCATCAATGCAACCTGTGCATGCTACATCTGACATGCATATGGCAGAGCAGCGTTTAACCGATAAACAACTCCAAGGCGCATACGCTTGGCAAACATTCTTAGAGCAGGGGTCGACTATTGCAGCGGGTTCTGATTACCCTGTCGAGCTGGCGAACCCGTTTGATGGCTTATATTCTGCCATTACACGTATGGATCATAATCAATTGCCTGAAAATGGTTGGCGCGCCAGTGAAGTGTTAAGCAGAGAAGATGCATTACGTGCGTTTACCCTTGGCGGCGCGTATGCAGCGCATCAAGAGTTTAAGCTAGGGAGTTTAGAACAAGGTAAATGGGCTGACTTTATACTGGTTGATCAAGACTACTTTAAAGTCCCCATTGAGCAGCTATACAAAACTCAGGTGCTGCAAACGTGGATTGCGGGTACGTTACGCTACGAAAAAGATGCCGCAAAAGCTGAGTAATTAAAAACAAAAAGGGTTAACTTGCGTTAACCCTTTTTTGTATCAACTTTTGACTGACGATATAGCTTAATAATGTGATAAATATTGACCAAAGCCAACAAGCCGTTGGTAAAAGCCACCGGCACTGAGCCTATAGCCGCACCGTAAAAAGTAAACGCAATACAGCCCAATAAATTAAACCAACGTAGTTTGGTTACATCAGTCATGGTTAATGATATGACTAATAAGACGGATGCTAAATAACCTAAATATTCCCAACTCAATTGTTCTCTCCTAGGCTTTAGGTTAGTATTACGCGTTAAATTTTAGTACATTATTAAGCTACGCTACGCAGTAGTTAAAATAAAAAAGCTAACTTACCAATAAAACCTTAAAATATACTGGTTAATACCACAATTTTTAATCATTACACGGAAGAATGAAGGTCATTTAACGCTATTAATTATCTTAACGGCGTGGGCAAGTTAGCATAAATTCTTAATCTTAATGCTATCGTCATTAAGGTGTAATAAATAGGACAATTGTCCGAAGAGCATGATCGATGTTTCAATACCATTTTTCCAGTTACCTTGTTGATCAACTGCTGACGTTTGCCGGCAGTAGTTTTCAGCAATCAAAAAAAGAAATATTAATACAGCAAGACCAGCCGTTAACTAAGTTGGTATTAGTGCGAAGTGGAACTGTATCGTTTAGTTACGATGTAGGTAATGGCAGGCGCCTGCTACTTGGCCAACTCGACTGTAACAATACCCTAATTGGCGAAATTGAAGCACTTAATAATAACCCCTGCATTTACACGGTAACCTGCTTTAGTGATGTCACGTATAACTTGATTGAATTAAAACATTGGCGCGCATTATTGCTCGATAAACCCGAGCTAAGCTTATATACGGCGCAAACGATTGCGGCTAAGTTTCAAGAAAATCAAAAAATTAATTTAGATAAGCTGTTACTGCCGTTGAGCTACAATATTGCCAAAGACTGCTTATTACGTGCAGAGAATAACAATCCCACTTTATTACGTGCTTACCCTACGGTAAATGCAGAAGCTGAGCGCTTTGCAACCACTGAGCGTGCATACAGGCGTGTAGTGAGTGAGTTAGTAGAGAAAAACTTAGTGCAAAGAAGCACACAAGGACTACAAGCTGTCGATATTCCTAAATTAAGTGACTATGTAGATAGCTTTGCACAGCTTTAAAGACAATAAAAAAGGCCATTAAGGCCTTTTTATTGAGCAAAATCACGTTTACTTTTCAAGTAAAATATCGTGGATTTTAGCTAAATCAGATTTACCTTCAATAATTTCATCCGGCGTTAAACCTGATAATTCATGCGGGAATACTAACCATTCTTCAGATTCATGAATGTAGTAATCAGGCACTGTATCAACTTTTGAATTTTTTGGCTTGTAGTATGGGCAGGCAATACGAATATCACGTGGTAAGTTTAAACGCATTAGCTCAGAGAGCTTCTCTTTTAACGCTACAATACTACGACCTGAGTCAAAAACATCGTCAACAATCAGTAAAGAGTCACCTGCATTTGCGTTTTCAACTATGTAGTGTAAACCATGTACTTTGATTTCTTTTGATTGCTTACCAATACCGTAATAAGACGAGGTACGAACCGCAATATGATCCGTTTCTATGCCTTTGTAATCATAATATTCCTGAACCGCAATCCCAATTGGAGCACCACCGCGCCATATACCAATAATAAAATCTGGACGAAAGCCATCTTTATACACTTGTGCCGCTACGCGGAATGAATCTTCAAGTAATTGTTGAGCCGTGATATAGCACTTTTCTGACATAGTAAGGATCCCAGTGGTATGTATAATATTTGAGCGAGGTTTAAATAAAAATAGATGCCCAAACACGTAATGGCGAAGGATTTTACCGTAAATAAAACAAAATTGCTTGTTTGGCGGATAAAAAAATAGGCACCCTAAGGTACCTATTTTTTAACTAATGCGTAATCTCAGTAGATTATGCCTTTTCAAGTAGTGTACGTGCTACGGTGCGCATACCTTGTGTAGTTGCACCTGAAGCCCATTGAGTTGTGCTACCACCCATATTAAATGCAGCGGCTAAATCGATGTGTACCCAGCCTTTGCCATCGTTTGGCACAAAGCGAGATAAGAAACCAGCGGCGTTAGATGCACCACCGAAACCACCGCCTTTTTGGGCGCGGCTATTTGCTGTATCCGCATACGGCGATGGGCAGTTTTGTTGATGCCACTTTTCAAGTGGTAATGGCCATGCGGCTTCCATTTCTTGTGACGCAAAGTCTTCCACTTCACGCACTAGCTCTTTATCAAGGGCAAACAATGCGTTGTACTCTTGACCAACTGCAACAAGGGCGGCACCAGTAAGGGTTGCCGCATCAATAATAAGTGGAGCGCCTGTCTCGCCTGCGGCCATTAAGCCATCAGCCAATACTAAACGCCCTTCAGCATCGGTATTTACAATTTCAACGGTTATGCCATTTTTGTAAGTAAGAATGTCACCTAGTTTGTATGCATTACCCGAAATTAAGTTCTCTGCACAACATAAAAACAACTTAATACGCTTTTCTACGCCACGGCTAATTGCCAGTGCCAAACCTGCGGTTACCGTTGCTGCACCACCCATGTCGCACTTCATACCCAACATACCTTCGCTTGGTTTAATTGAGTAACCACCTGAGTCAAACGTAATACCTTTACCAACAAGTGCTGCGCTTACCGGTGCGTTCTCATCGCCAGTTGGGTTGTAATCAAGCTCAAGTAATACTGGCGGACGCTCACTACCACGACCAACGGCATGAATACCAATCCACTGCTGTTCTAATAGCGCATCGCCTTTTATGATTTGATAGCTAACATGCTCTGGTGCAAGTGATTGAATAAATTCAGCGGCTTTTTCAGCTAAGCTTTCTGGGTAAATGTCATCGGCGGTACCATTGATCATTTCGCGCGCCCACGTTGCCGATGCTTTTAAATCAGCGAGTTCTTTAAGATCAGATTGTGCGTTATCAACAAACTCAACACCGTTTAGTACTTTTGGTGATACAAAGCCTTGGTAAAAAGCCCATTGGCTCTCTGTGCACCATACATCACCTTCAAGAACAACATTTTTAATGCCTTGATTTGCAATTGTACGACCCGCTTTTTGCACATTTTTTAATGTTTCTTGCTCAGATAAATGAACCGTTGCGCCGTGTTCGTTAAAAGATAATGACGCACTTTCGCCCCAATGCCCTGGTGCCAACTGCTCGCTTAATTGAACAACAAATTTTTCACTCATGTTAGAATATCCTTGCACTTAAATGTGCGGTTGAGTTTACTATAGAGCGCTTAAGTTCCCAACTGCTTGAGGTGAATAACCTCAACCGGCCTGTAAACCTCAATTTTACTTACCCTAAACTCGGGTTAATAAGTTTGCTAACATATTGAGCTATAAAAATATTTAAGTTTATTATCTCTAGAAAAAATGAACTCAACGCAGTTAGCGCTAAAACAACTACTTGAAATAAACTTATTATCCAGTGCTCAGGTTACATAAGGAAGTCATAAATGAAGTACACCCCGCCATTACAATCTGCCACTTTATTAAAGCGTTACAAACGCTTTTTAGCTGATTTAGAGCTCAGTGATGGCACTACTTTTACCGCTCACTGTGCTAATACGGGTAAGATGACGGGCTGTGCCGATGTCGGTTTTACTGCCTTTTATTCCACCAGCAGTAATACCAAGCGAAAGTACCCGCAGTCATTAGAGCTGACGCAAAATAATGTATCACAGCTTATTTGTGTAAATACCGCTATCGCCAATAAAGTGGTCGAAGAAGCACTTAATAATGAGGTTATTGATGAGCTTACAGGCTATCAACACATACAAAGTGAAGTGAAGTATGGCAGTGAAAACAGCCGCATCGACTTTTTACTTACCCACAGCAGCAAAGCCAATTGCTATGTTGAAGTTAAATCAGTCACGCTGCTGAGCGAAGATCGTCCACAAAGTGGTCAAGGCTACTTCCCTGACGCCCAAACTGTTCGTGGGCAAAAGCATATTCGTGAATTAATCGACATGGTAAAACAAGGGCATCGAGCGGTATTACTATTTGCAGTGCTGCACCAAGGCATCACACAAGTCAGTGCTGCGGTGCATATTGACCCAACCTATGCAGAATTGCTTAGCGAGGCCATTGAGCAAGGCGTAGAAGTATTAGCTTATAAAGCACACATTTCAGCGAGTGAAGTTACTTTAATTGAAAAAGTGCCGTTTATTGACTAGGTAAATAGAGCGCCAGCATTCGTACTGGCGCTCAAAGTGTGCTTACTCTTTACTCATTGATAAATCCATTTCATTAATTAAATTTAGATTAATATCTGCATCTTTAAATAAGATGGGTCTTAATACTGGCGTATTTGAGTAAAAACGCGATTGATCATCAAAATGTTCTGAGCTTGAATCTGAACTCTGCGACATAGTCAGTAATCCTTTTGCCACAGGACCATCATCGGTAAAGTTCATCACAAACATCCAGCTCGATCCGTAATTAACAGGGTAACCACTGGCTGTTAAATTTGACGCTAACGGTTTACCTGTTATCGCATCATCCAATGTTTGATGATCGATATATGGGATCACCGTAGAAAATGAACGACTGCTACTGCGATCAAAACGATACACATTAAAGCCTCCTTCCACACTCATTGGCCCACTCCAAGGAAGTTTCTCGCCTGAAGCAATGCCGCCTGCTAGCGTTTTTTCAACAAATTGCAGCTCACCTAAAGTACTGTTTAATGCCACGCCATTGCTTTGTAAATTAAGCACTGCATGCGCTAAAGCCGTTAACGCAGAGCCATCGGCAAGTAAGGTATTTGGCGTATTTGCAGGGTTGGTCACATCAAAATTATCATATAAGTATTCATCACCATTAAATAAGTGAGCAAACTCTCTGATTAACGCAGCGCCTTGTGTATCAAGGTTCATAGCGCCATTCCAGCCCTCTAACACGGCGCAGGCAGCTGTTAGGTCAATACTTGTTCCATTAGTTAGGGTAACCGGTGTTGCGCCACGCGCTTTACACTGGGCAACTAAATCATCAAATACTAATTCACCTAAATAGATACGATTGCCTACTAGCGCATTTTCAAGTTCAGCCAAATCAAACTTACTGTCTTCACCGCCTCCCTCTTTTATGAGCTTCAAACCCATACGGGTACGCAATGATAATGGCTGATGAACATCGCCATATTGCGCAGCAAAGCCCACAAGAGGTTGTTCAAGATTAGTAACCCAATAGCTGTCATTTGAGTTTTGTACGTAGTCAGTGCGACTTAGTTGGGGAGCTTGTTCAAAAGGCACAACGCCTTGCGGCTCAAATAACTTTAAGTTACCAGGTACTAAATCAAAGCCCGTCGACTCTCTAAGTGCAACCAATTCAGGTTGCAAACGAATTGCCATATTTGCGGTATCACCCAGTTTCAAAACGGTGCTGTCATCAACAAAAAAGACATTACCTTCTTTATCGCTGGCCATGGTGTTATTAAATGAAACGCCATCGTATTTAGCAAACGAGGCCTTCATCTCTTCTAAGCTGGTTGCTTGATTAATAGCTGACCACTGAGCAACCACATCCATATTAAACTCATTGGCATCTTTGATGGTAAATGCTTGGCTGTCGTTCCACCCTAAACCATTTGCGGCAGGTGTTTCAATCATTAAACCATGGTGGCTATAGTAAAACGGTTTGCTAAGTGTAATTGTGGTCCCTGGTGCCACAGTTACCTCAACGTTAATTGTTTTTGAAGTAATTTCATAATTATCACCTTCAACGCTGTAACCCATGCGATCATTTTCATTTAGTGCTAGCTGATAAATTAAAAAATGACGTGCTGTAGAAAAAGTATGGGTCCAAGCTATGTGCTCATTAAAACCAATATTGATCACTCCTGGCATCCCTTGCAAACTGCCCCCCATTACATTCATAGCGTTGGGAATGGTTAGGTGTGATTGCCAAAAGCGTAAATTGCCCTCGTGAGGAAAATGAGGATTTGCTAATAGACCACCTTTACCATTGGCCATCATATCTTTACCAAGCCCCCAACCATTTGACCCTAAGTGATCAAATTTTTTCTCTAGCTTAAATTGCTTTGCTCGCTGATTAATATTGCCTACCATTGAAGACACAGCACTTGGCTGCTCTGACGTAGGCATTGGCAGATACTCATTCGCATCACCCGGGTTTGCTAAAAAAGCGAGCTCTAAAAAGTTAGCCGAGCTGGCTAGCTGCACTGTAGCCATAGAGTACGCCAACATATCTTGTGCTGTTAAACTGGTAACCCAAGGTGCAGAGGCACACTCCGGCGCTAAATTATCAACCCCCGTATCAGTAACGTATTTATTAAAGCCTTGCACAAACCCTTCAAAGTGCGCTCGGCTGTTCTCTTCTAATTGATCATAATTGGCTTGAGCATATTCATTCACACCCAAGGCTTTATAACCAAAGTCAGAAATTAAATGCGTTGAGTCGCCACTGCCTGGTACTTTATCTGGACCATAGTATTTCGAGCGTTCACCGCGCACTTTAATAATTTGATCCATCAATAGACACGCATGATCTTTAGCATAAGCATAACCACTACCAAACGCTAAGCTCTCTAAGTTATCAGCAGTGATATGCGGCACACCGAAGGTAGTCCAACGGATATTCGCATCAAGTTTATTATCGTCATCAAATGCAATTATTGGCGCGTTCGTCTCTGGAACGGGATCAGGCACCACGACAATTGGTGGTGCAACGTTATTGTCATTGTCTTCGCTACAACCAATTAAAAGTAGGCTACTGGCGATACAAAGTGAGAGTAAATGGGGCTTCATTGTGGTGTTCCTTGTCATTATTATTGTTTAACTTTACAACCATGCCGTAAATACTTATTAAAATCTTGACCTCAAACGCACAAAATTGACTTTGCGCGCCAGTTAGGGCAGCTTAAACTTTAACCGTCTAGAAAAGGATATTTTATGTATTTTGTAAGTAGCCAAATTATTCGTTCTTTAACTAGTTACTTAGCTTCTCAAGGTCTGAATAAAGAACACTTACTTAATAATATTACTCAAGGAGGGCAGCAACTTAATAACAGTCGCTATAAATACCCGCTTGCTGATTACGAACAGCTCATGGCCATTGGCGCAAAACACTTAAATAGGAACACAGTAGGATTAGAGTTTGGTCAAGCGCTTAATGCGCAAAACTGGGGATTACTTGGGCATATTGCTTTAGTGAGTGACTCTTTATTAAGCGCATTACAACATGCTTTAAAGCTGCATACCTTAGTTAGAAACATTGGCACTATTAGCCTACATCATCACCCACAACACAGCAGCCTAGAATGGCACCCCAAAACACCAGTCACACACTTCATAGCAGATGAGCTTTTTAGTAGCTGGCTTGCTTTTGCTCAACAATGTTGTGAATGGCAAGCCCCGTTGATGCTCAGCCAAATAAAATTAATGCGCCCACAACCGCCCATCAATGAAGTTAAACGGTATCAAAGTGTATTTAACTGTCCTATTGAGTTTAATAGCACAACAAATAGCATGATCTTTGATAGCCAATTACTACACTGCCCACTAAAAGGCGCTAATAACGAGCTAGAAACTTTATTAGCCGCACAGGCTATTAACTACAACCACGAAGCTCAGTATATTAGTCAGCTCAAAGCGCTAATAACACAACACCTGCCAGAGCGTTTAAGTGTTCAGCAAGCTGCTCAGGCATTAGCGCTATCAACTCGCAGCCTACAGCGTTACTTAAAACAACAACATACCAGCTACAGCAAAATTATTGACGAAATATGCAAACAACAAGCCCTTATATTACTAAAACAAGGACTCAGTTCGTTAAACATTGCCACTGCGCTGGGCTTTTCTGAACAAAGCGCTTTTCAGCGTGCTTTTAAACGCTGGTATTGTATTACGCCTAAAAAATACTTAACCGAAAAGTAAAAGATAAGTTGTTTTTATTATTTTTGCCCACATAACAACGCCAGTTTATAAACCGATACTGTAATAAAAAAGTATAAACGCTGCTTTTGCTACTTTTATATGGGTAAACATGGTTGAAGCTAATTCGATTATTTAAAAATAAATTTGCCTAGGGTATGAGTTTCTGTTATTTATACCGCCGGCTAATGCTGAGGCATTAAATTAAGGATTTAGGAGAGAGTTATGCCAGACCAAAAAAGACATGGTTTATTGGCTCAAGCCGGTTTAGAACCATACCAAGAAAAACCGGGTGAAGAGTACATGAATGAAGCACAACGTGCTCATTTTAAAACAATTTTAGAAACTTGGCGTAATGATTTACGGAACGAAGTTGATCGTACTAAGTCACATATGCAAGACGAAGCAGCTAACTTTCCTGATCCCGTTGACCGCGCAGCACAAGAAGAAGAGTTCTCATTAGAGCTTCGTACTCGTGACCGCGAACGCAAATTAATTAAGAAAATTGAAAAAACAATCAACTTAATTAAAGAAGACGAGTTTGGTTTTTGTGAGTCTTGTGGCATTGAAATTGGCATTCGTCGTTTAGAAGCACGTCCTACTGCTGATTTATGCGTAGACTGTAAAACACTTGCCGAAATTAAAGAAAAACAAGCTGGACGCGGCTAATTAAGTTATAGCCATGTCTTCTACAGCCGTTACCGCGCAAGTATCTGACTATCGCGGCCGATTTGCACCGTCTCCTTCGGGGCCGTTACATTTTGGCTCACTTGTGGCGGCTGTAGGTAGCTACCTAGATGCAAAAGTTAACCAAGGGAAATGGTTAGTACGCATTGAGGATATAGACACCACTCGCGTTGTTAAAGGCGCAGCCACCGATATCCTAAATACCTTAGACGCCTACTGCCTTAATTGGGATGAAAACGTTGTGTATCAAACACAGCGTCTTACTATTTATCAAGATGCAGTAAACTCACTGTCAAAACAACACCTTATTTATGCCTGCCAATGCTCTCGTAAGCAAATAAAAGCGCTAGGTGGAATTTATCAAGGGCAATGTAAACATAGCCAACTCAGTGAACAGGGTCATGCCCTTCGCTTAACTCAATGCCATGCAACCGTGACTTATAACGACCTTATTCAGGGGCGTATTGACGTTGACCCTGCTCTGGCCCATGAAGATTACATTATAAAACGTAGCGACGGTTTATTTGCCTATCAACTGGTGGTGGTTATTGATGACATTGAGCAAGGGATCAATCGAATTGTACGAGGCGCTGATCTACTTGAACCTACCGCCCGTCAAATAAGTCTGTTTAAGCAACTTAATAACCCTATTCCAGAATTTGCTCATTTACCTTTAGCGGTAGCAAAACCCGGATTTAAACTCTCTAAACAAAATTACGCCCCCGCTATTTGCAAACAAAATCCCAAACCGACTTTGATAGCGGTATTTAACTTTTTAGGTTTGCCAACCCACGACCAACTTATGGATTTAACCACAGAGCAATTACTTGCTTGGGGCGTGGCACATTTTAACTTAAGCCGCGTTCCCACTACGCGTGAAATACAGATTTAACGCTCTTTCGCGGATTGGGTATAACAAATTCAAATAAAATCGTTAAAAATGGCTTAATTTCAGCACTGCAACTTAATTTTTCCACCTTGCTGGTATATGATAGCCGCCTAAATATATGCTAATTACATAAAACAGTAAGTACAGCTCTATGAGAAGGTACTTGTTGTCATTTTGATTGCAATGGCGAGTCAATCAACCGCTTCTCTAGGAGACAGACTATTATTTCCAAGCTTTTTCAATTTTGTCGACAAATTATCGGCCCGAATGCCAGTGCCGAAGATGTCGCAATCAGCAGTGAACCGTTGGTGATCCCTCGAGGTGAGCATGGTATTTCTCGCAAACAATTTAGCCCAAATGCAATCAAAGTACTCTATCGCCTAAAAGATGGTGGCTATGATGCCTACTTAGTTGGTGGTTGCATTCGCGATGTATTGTTAGGTCAACAACCCAAAGATTTTGATGTTGTAACCAATGCAACCCCTGAGCAAGTTAAAAAACTGTTTCGTAACTGCCGTTTAATTGGCCGCCGCTTTCGTTTAGCGCACATTGTTTTTGGTCGTGAGATTATTGAAGTGGCCACCATGCGCGGCCATCACGAAGCACAAGAAGACAAAAATCAAATTAGCCAATCAAGCGAACATGGGCAACTACTTCGCGACAACGTATTTGGCAGCATTGAAGAAGATGCCGAGCGTCGTGATTTTTCAATCAATGCCTTATATTACTCAATCAATGATTTTTGTATTTATGATTACGCCAATGGTTTAGCGGCCATAAAGGCAAAACAAATTGAGTTAATTGGCGATCCTGAAACACGCTATCGTGAAGACCCCGTGCGTATGCTTCGTGCAGTGCGCTTTGCTACTAAACTCGATATGCAAATAGCACCTGCAAGCGAAAAGCCAATAACCGCTTTAGCTAGCTTGCTTGATAACATTCCACCGGCACGTTTGTTTGAAGAAATACTCAAGCTGTTTTTAAACGGCAAAGCACAACAAAACTTTTTAATGCTGCGCAAATACGGGTTATTTAAATCGTTGTTCCCAGAACTTGACCGCATTTTAGATAAAAACCCAGGCGGGCTTGAAGAAACCTTCATCAAGCAAATGTTTGCAAACACTGACATTCGCATTAATGCAGAGAAAAAAGTCACCCCTGCGTTTGTATTTGCAGCGTTACTGTGGTTTCCATTGGTTGAACGTACTGAAAAAATTCGACGTCAAGAACAACTCTCTGAATACGATGCCTTTGCCCAAGCAATTAATAAAGTACTTAGTGAGAACGCTCAGCATATTGCAGTACCAAAACGCTTTACGTTAGGCGCCCGTGATATTTGGCATATTCAACAACGTTTAGACAAACGTGCAGGCCAACGTGCCTATCGCTTAACACAACAGCCTCGTTTTAAAGCCGCTTATGACTTTTTACTACTGCGTGTTGATGCCGGTGAAACTGAGCATGCAGAGCTTGCACAGTGGTGGACACAGTACTTGAGTCAAGATATTAATGGCCAAAAAGAAATGGTGCGAGAGCTAGGTCATCAAGGTGGACCAAAACCACGTAAGCGTCCTCGTCGGCGCACCACTAAAAAACCAGCTGAGTAAATAATGCAACGTGTCTATTTAGGCTTAGGTGCCAACCTTAATACACCTAAAAAACAACTTGATGATGCTGTTGTTGCACTTAAAAACTTGCCTAACAGTGAGTTTATCGCTTGCTCACATTATTATGCGAGCAAGCCTATGGGGCCACAAGATCAACCCGATTATGTGAACGCGGTTGCCTGTATCAATACCTCGCTACAGCCAGAGCAGTTACTTGATTTAACGCAAGCCATAGAGCTGGAGCATGGTCGAGTCAGAAAGGCTGAGCGCTGGGGCGCACGCACACTGGATATTGATATTTTATTATTTGGTGAGCAGGTTATAAATACTAAACGTTTAACGGTGCCTCATTACGGGTTAAACGAGAGAGAATTTGTTGTTTACCCGCTGCAAGAAATTGCACCCGAACTTATTTTACCAAGCGGCGCATCTATCAAACAGATAGCAAATAGCCTACCGCTTAACGACTTACAACAATTACCGCTGTAATTAACTAAGGCTTATGTCTGCGAGAATATTATGTCTAAAATAACCGTTTCAACTTTGAATAAAATGAAGGCTGAAAGTAATAAAATCACTGCGTTAACAGCTTATGATGCCAGTTTTGCTAAGTTATTTCATGAGAATGGCGTTGAAGTTGTTTTAGTCGGTGATTCTTTGGGTATGGTATTACAAGGTGGCGATGACACACTCGCTGTGACAAACCAAGAAATTGCGTACCATACTCGCTGTGTTCGCGCTGGAAGCCGTGACCTATTTGTTATTGCTGACCTACCGTTTATGACCTACGCAAATCCAAATGATGCGTGTAAAAATGCCGCAGAGCTCATGCGCGCAGGTGCTAATATGGTCAAGCTTGAAGGTGGCGAATGGCTGCATGACAGCATTAAATCACTTACTCAGCAAGGTATTCCGGTGTGTGGGCATTTAGGGCTTACGCCGCAATCTGTGCACGTATTTGGTGGTTTTAAAATTCAAGGCCGTGAAGAAGCACAAGCGCAAAAAATTATTGCCGATGCAAAAGCATTAGAGGCAGCGGGTGCTCAACTACTCGTGCTTGAGTGTATTCCAAGTGCCTTAGCAAAACGTATTACTGACTCATTAAGCATTCCGACTATAGGGATTGGTGCGGGCAATGTAACCGATGGCCAAATTTTGGTTATGCACGATTTAGTCGGTATTTCTGCAGGCTACATTCCTAAATTTTCAAAAAACTTTTTACTCGAAACAGGCAACATGCCTGCCGCTGTTAAAAAGTATTGTAACGATGTTAAAAGCGGCGTTTTTCCAAGCGCTGAACACGAGTTTAAATAATGCAGTCAATCACTGAAATTAAATCATTACGCAGTCAAATAAGAGCTTGGCGCCAAGCGGGTTTAAGTGTTGCACTAGTACCTACTATGGGTAACCTGCACCGCGGTCACTTTTCGTTGGTAGAAAAAGCAAAAACACTGGCCGACAAAGTCGTTGTTAGTATTTTTGTTAACCCGATGCAATTTGGTGCTAACGAAGATCTAGACAAGTATCCGCGTACCTTAGATGCCGATAAACAAGGTTTAGCCGATCTTGAAACGGATATTTTGTTTATCCCCAGTGTAGAGGCTATTTACCCAAATGGCTTAGGGGTGCAAAGTTTTGTTGATGTACCAGGTATTTCGATGGGCTATTGTGGCGGCTCACGTCCTGGTCATTTTAAAGGTGTAGCAACAGTTGTCACTAAACTATTTAACTTAGTGCAACCTGATTACGCCTGCTTTGGTGAAAAAGACTTTCAGCAGCTGCAAGTTGTTAAAACAATGGCCCGTGATTTGTCGATACCAGTAGAAATTATTGGTGTGCCAACGATGCGTGAAGTTAGCGGCCTTGCCATGAGCTCACGCAATGGGTATTTATCAAGTGATGAAAAGCAAACCGCTACGATTTTATTCAACACTTTAAATCACTGTGCGCAGCAACTTAAAAGCGGAAATAAAGCGTTTGCTACTCTTGAAGCTGATGCTAAAGCGACTTTAGAAAGCGCAGGGCTAAAACCAGATTATTTTTCGATAGCTCAACGAGATACATTAAAAGCTGCTACACTCGAAGATACACGATTTGTTATTTTAGCTGCCGCCTTTTTAGGAAGTGTTAGATTAATCGACAATATACAGGTTGAAGTTTAATACTGGTGTAGCCTCACTTTAAGGATAAGTATGAAAACTTTTATTAAAACCACTCTAGTGGCTTTTTCTTTTGCAGCATTGGCAGGGTGCCAAAGCCAAGCAGGTAATCCAGCACTTAACCAATGCGCTCAGCAAAGTTATCAATGCGAAACCAGCTGTGAACAACAAACAACCACCGACAGCCTAAAGTCACAGGTTTGCTCATCTAAATGCATCGAAGCGTATAATCAATGCAAAGTACAAGCTGAAAACTTAAGTAAAGCTGACTAATATCAATCGGCATAAATTGTAAACCAAAAAAAACCGCTCATTTGAGCGGTTTTTTAATTATTAGCGGTTTATTTTAAGCCTAACTTTTTCAACTCAACTTCAACTAGCTTTGCAGAAAGTGGCACATAACCATCTTTTTCTACAATTTTTTGACCTTCTTGCGAAAGTACCATCTTTAAAAACTCAGCTTCAACTGGGCCAAGTGGCTTATTTGGGTGTTTATTTACATAAACATATAAGAAACGTGAAAGTGGGTATTTACCTTGAGCTACGTTTTCAAGCGTGGCATCAACAAAGTTAGTACCTTTTTTAGATAACGGAACAGTACGCACACCCGATGTTTTATAACCAATGCCAGAATAACCAATGGCATTTAGTGATGCTGAAATTGACTGTACAACAGAAGCTGAACCCGGTTGCTCGTTCACGTTATTACGAAAATCGCCTTTACATAAGGCTTTCTTTTTAAAGTAACCGTAAGTCCCTGATACTGAGTTACGTCCATATAATTGCACGTCTTTTGCAGCCCAATCACCTTCTAGACCAACATCACTCCAGCGGTTTACTTGCTCTGGTGCGCCACATTTACGTGTTGATGAGAAAATAGCATCGATTTGGTCAATACGCAGCCCTTCAATTGGGTTATCTTTATGAACAAATACCGCCAATGCATCAATTGCTACACGTACTTGTGTTGGCTTATAGCCATAGCGCTTTTCAAATGCTTCAATTTCTTTCGACTTCATAGCACGGCTCATTGGACCTAAATTTGCCGTACCTTCTGTTAATGCTGGTGGCGCAGTAGACGAACCTGCTGCTTGAATTTGAATATTTACATTTGGGTAAATACGCTTATATTCTTCAGCCCAAAAGGTCATCATGTTGGCTAACGTATCAGACCCTACCGATGAAAAGTTACCTGATACACCGCTAATTTTTTGATACTCAGGCATACCGTCTTCTAATGCTACTGCTTGCGCAGATACAAATGTTGTAACAGCCACACCCATTGCGGCAACTAAGTTTTTAAATTTCATTTTGGGGTTCTCCAGTTTGTTCGTCCCATTTCCTAACTGCGGTTCACTCTAAAGTGAGTACATGACAATGGTGTGACTCTTAAATGACACTTTTATGACTAGCAGTATTACTCGTCACTAATGGCGAAATAGAGATCAGCCTATCGCTTGAAAACGCAAAAGAAAAACAGGAGCCTTTACCCAGTTCACTGTTAATTTTTAATTGGCTACCATGGCGAGTAAGTACATGTTTAGTAATTGCTAAGCCTAATCCTGAGCCACCTGTGGTGCGGCTTCTGGCTTTATCGACCCGATAAAAACGCTCAGTTAAGCGATTTATATGCTCTGGTGCAATACCATCACCATTATCGGTAACACTAAAACATGCCTGTTCATTGTTGCGCTGCCAACACACCTCAATTTTACCACCTGGCTTAGTATAATGAATGGCATTAAATACTAAGTTTGAAAACGCACTTCTGAGCTCATCCTCAGCACCGGTAATATCAAGTGACGCATCAATATTAAAAATAAGTTGATGGCCTTTATCTTGATTTATAGACTGTGCCTCAGTTTCAATCAGTTTTAGCAATTGCGGTACCTTTACTGCCTTATCATTACTGTGGCGTTTTGCGCCTTCAATACGTGATAAAGAAAGTAACTGATTCACTAAACTATCCATGCGTTTACATTGCTCTAGCATGGTAGTTTGTGCTTTATTCCACATTGCAGGCGGAGGGAGCGAATCACTGTCGAGCATTTCAAGGTAGCCGGTAACAACCGTTAAAGGGGTTCTGAGCTCATGAGACACATTAGCAACAAAGTCTTTACGCATCTGCTCAAGCTGCTTTAAACGGGTGACATCGCGTACTACCACCAATAACTGAGTGTTAGCATAAGGCATCACCCTAAATTCAAGAACTTGCTCAACACTGTGGCCACTTTCAAGCTCCAGTGCATCACTAAACTCTTTACGGCGCATATATTTAGCAAATTTAGGATCGCGAATGAGGTTATCTAAACGCTGACCATGATCAACCGGCCATTGTAACCCTAACACTTTGAGTGCAAGTTGATTACACCACACAATTGATAAATCGTTTTGCAATACAACAACAGCATCAGGCACCGCCTCAGCACCGTCACGAAAACGGCGTATCAGCTCTGCCAGTTCGTTACGCTTTTTACGATTACGATGTTGCAGCTGATAGATGCCTTCAAATACTTGCTCCCACGACCCTTCACCTTCTGGTGGGTTAAAACTGCGCTGGTTATGCAGCCAATCACTTAACCGATAAAGTTGATGGTAATGCCACATAAGTAGCGAAAAAGCGCCCAAAAACAACATCAAAAATGGGGCACCAATAAGCACCCCAATTAAAAGTAAAGGTATAAAATAGACAAACAGCCGCTTTGTTAGCGCCTGCTTGTTAATAACTCGATACATACACGCTCTTTACCTTATAAACGCTAGCAGACAAGTTGACTGAACTAGGTTAATAGATTGCTACTTAACTAAGTAAGCTTAATTGTAAGCACACTATAGTTTACTCGAAAAGCGATAACCAGCTCCGCGTACCGTTTGTACTAAGCGGTCATGTCCAAGCGTAGCAATCGCTTTACGCAAGCGACGAATATGAACATCTACGGTTCTGTCTTCAACATACACATTCGTTCCCCATACATGATCAAGCAGTTGCTCACGGCTGTAAACACGCTCTGGATGGGTCATAAAAAAGTGTAACAGTCTAAATTCGGTTGGCCCCATATCAAGCTCACTGCCCCCTGAGGTAACACGATGCGAAATAGGGTCCAAGCGCAGGCCATGCACTTCAATTGCTTCTTCTAAAGAGGTAGGTGCTACTCGGCGAATAACCGCTTTAATACGCGCCATTAACTCTTTAGGTGAAAACGGCTTAGTAACGTAATCATCAGCGCCCACTTCTAAACCGCGTATTTTGTCTTCTTCTTCACCGCGAGCAGTCAGCATAATGATAGGGATTTGGCGTGTGTGTTCATTTTGTTTGAATTTTTTAGCAATTTGAATTCCACTACCACCAGGTAGCATCCAATCGAGTAACACCATATCTGGATAAGGTTCAACCATTGCGGCTATTGCAGAATCATAATCTTCTGCCTCAATGGCTTGAAAGCCATTTTGTTCTAAAACAAAAACCAACATTTCCCTGATAGGTGCTTCGTCATCAACGACTAATACTTTACGTGACATTCCAATTTATCTCTTAGGCTATTGAGTAGGTTTCATTATTATGACTAAGTATGACATTTTTATTAAAGTGTAACGTCTAAATTAAAATGAGACTAAAAAAAACACAAAATAGTAACAAAAAATTGAATATGTCATATTTTTATCATCTTGAGCAGTAAATAAAAAAGTGGTTTGCAGTAAAGTGAGTCGTTATTAAAGGCATTATTTATGATATTAACTTGGGATCATCAAATTACTAACTAGCAGCTATTTTTAGGCTTAATAATAAAAGTCGGCACCTATTTAGATCAGGTTTATTAAGATCTTAAATACAAGGATCAGAGTTTTATCAAGCAGATCCCTTTTCGGATCACTATTTTACCCACTAACAAAGCTAAACCAATGATTTACTGTGTGATTTTTATCCATTAATTATGATGTTCGACACTTAAAAGTACAAAATGCGTCACTTTAAGCCCTTCACTTAGTAAAGTAATGATCCCAGATAAGGTTAGTTAGTAATCGAGTGATCCCAGATTTATCGGTAAGTAAAATACTGATCTCTTACAGATCAAAAAAGCCAGTGCGTAAGCAACTGGCTTTTTATAATGAGTGCGAGAGTATCGCCGTTATTGGCTCATTATTTTATTTTTGGGTTTAACTCACCGCTTAAGTATTTAAGGTGCATTTCATCCAATGAAATTGGCTTAATTTTACTTGCTTGACCCGCAGTACCAAACGCTTCGTAACGGGCGATACAAATATCAGTCATCGCTTGTGTTGCAGCGGCTAAAAACTTACGTGGGTCGAAGTTAGACGGGTTCATTGCTAAATGACGACGGATTGCACCGGTAGACGCTAAACGTAAGTCAGTATCAATGTTTACCTTACGCACACCGTATTTAATACCTTCAACAATTTGCTCAACTGGCACACCGTATGTTTCAGGAATTTCGCCACCGTATTGGTTAATCACTTCTAACCACTCTTGTGGTACAGAAGACGAGCCATGCATTACTAAGTGCGTGTTTGGAATACGCGCATGAATTTCTTTAATACGATCAATTGCTAAAATGTCGTCGGTTGGTGGACGCGTAAATTTGTAGGCACCGTGTGATGTACCACAGGCAATAGCCAGCGCATCAACATGGGTTTTATTTACAAAATCAGCTGCTTCTTCTGGATTCGTTAGCATTTGCTCTGTGGTAAGTTTACCCTCAGCGCCAACGCCGTCTTCTTCACCCGCTTCACCGGTTTCAAGTGAACCTAATACACCTAGCTCACCCTCAACTGAAACACCACATGCGTGTGCCATTTCAACTGTTTTACGTGTTACATCAACGTTGTAATCGTAGCTTGACGGAGTTTTACCATCGCTCATTAACGAGCCATCCATCATTACTGATGAAAAACCTAACTGAATTGAACGCTGACATACACCCGGTGATGTACCGTGATCCTGATGCATAACCACGGGGATATGTGGCCATTCTTCAACTGCCGCTAAAATCATATGACGAATAAAAGGTGCACCGGCATACGCACGTGCGCCCGCAGAACCTTGCACAATAACAGGGCTGTTTGTTTTATCAGCCGCTTCCATAATTGCGCGCATTTGCTCTTGGTTATTTACATTAAACGCGGGTACACCGTAACCATGCTCAGCGGCATGATCCAGAAGTTGTCGCATACTGATTAAAGCCATTGGGTATTCTCCAATTTATCGATAGTCATTAAACTATCTAGTTTGAACGGATTTGTTAGTTTGGTGCAATAACTGCACCTCGAACCTTAAAGCTCAATGCCTAAAATTCGAATTAAATAACTAATAAATAAAAGTGAGAGGTATTTATCAGTTAAGTGTAGCAGATGCGGACACTCCACATCTGCCTAACGGCTAGCTAATACTTTACGTATTACTTAGCACGTGATTCTAACATCACTACTGCTGGCAGTTTTTTACCTTCTAAAAACTCTAAGAAAGCACCACCACCGGTAGAAATATACGAAACTTTGTCACTAATGCCGTACTTGTCAATTGCTGCTAAAGTGTCACCACCGCCTGCAATTGAAAACGCTTTTGAATCAGCAATTGCTTGGGCAATAGCACGTGTACCATTACCGAACTGATCAAATTCAAAAACACCGACTGGGCCATTCCATACAACGGTGCCCGCATTAGCAATAATTTTTGCAAGTTTGTTTGCTGTATCAGGGCCAATATCAAAAATCATATCGTCGCTGGTAACTTCGCTTACATCTTTAAGTGTTGCTACAGCTGATTCTGAGAATTCATTACCCACGACGACATCAGTCGGTACTGGAATTTCACCATTGTTAGCTTTTGCTGCTGCACATAAGCGATTAGCTTCGTCCATTAAGTCAGCCTCAAAAAGTGACTTACCTACAGGGTAACCTGCAGCTGCAATAAAGGTATTAGCAATACCGCCACCCGTAACAAGCTGGTCAACAATTTTAGATAACGAATCAAGTACAGTTAACTTAGTTGACACTTTAGAGCCACCCACAATCGCCACGAGCGGGCGTGCTGGGTTATCAAGTGCTTTGCCTAGCGCTTCAAGTTCAGCCGATAATAATGGACCGGCACACGCTACATCAGCAAATAAACCTACACCATGCGTTGATGCTTGTGCGCGATGCGCAGTACCAAAAGCATCCATTACGTACACGTCACATAATGCAGCGAGTTGCTTTGATAAGGTTTCGTCGTCTTTTTTCTCGCCTTTATTAAAACGCACGTTTTCAAAAACAACGACTTCGTTATCTGCAACATCAACGCCGTTTAGGTAATCTTTTTCTAGGCGAACTGTTTGCTCAAGTGCATCATTTAAGTAATCGACAACCGGAGCCAATGAAAACTCTTCTTCGTATTGCCCTTCCGTAGGACGGCCAAGGTGTGACATAACCATCACTTTCGCGCCTTTCTCTAACGCTAGTTTGATAGTAGGTAACGCAGCACGAATACGTGCATCTGACGTCACTTTTCCTGCTTTAACGGGTACATTTAAATCTTCACGAATTAATACGCGTTTGCCGTTTAAATCTAAATCTGCCATTTTAATGACCGACATGAACATCTCCTTAGTTAACGATACTGAACCTGAAAAATACGTTTTAAATATTACTTAAATGCCATCATAGCACGCGCGGTATCGAGCATGCGATTCGCAAACCCCCACTCGTTATCACACCAAACTAATAACTTTATCAGTCGTTTATGACTAACACGTGTCTGTGTGCCATCTATGATACAAGAATGTGGGTCATGGTTAAAATCAACCGATACCAACGGCTCTTCGGTGTAACTTAAAATACCTTCAAGGCGGTCTTTAGCTTGTGCTTTAAGGGCATTATTAACCGCACTTAAATCTACATCTGCATTAACCGTGACACTTAAATCCATCGCCGTCACATTAATGGTCGGTACACGGACCGCAATGGCCTCAAAGCGACCTTTAAATTTAGGTAAAATACGGTCTATACCACGGGCTAATTTTGTATCTACAGGAATAATAGACTGGCTGGCGGCACGCGTACGGCGTAAATCATGATGATACGCATCAATCACTTGCTGATCGTTCATTGACGCATGAATGGTCGTAATAGCACCTGATTCAATGCCAAAGGCATCATCGAGTACTTTAATAACAGGAACAACGCAGTTGGTGGTACACGAGCCATTAGAGACAATAGTATGCTCGCTTTTAAGCTCATCGTCATTAATACCGTAAACAATAGTGGCATCAACATCATTATCCGCAGGATGTGAAAACAGCACCTTTTTTGCACCCGCAGTCAAATGTAACTGTGCATGCTCACGTGAGTGGTAAACCCCCGTACATTCAAGCACCACGTCAACATCTAACGTTTGCCACGGTAATTCAACTGGATTTTGTTCACAAAATAACGCAATGGTGTCATCAGCAACGCTGATAGTGTCTTCACCTAGTTTAACTGGAAAAGCAAAACGACCATGAGAGGTGTCGTATTTTAATAAATGGGCAATAGCTTCAGGGTCGGCTAGTTCGTTAATTGCAACAATTTTGATCTCGTCGCTTAAGCCTGATTCGTATAGTGCACGGACAATATTTCGACCAATACGACCAAAACCATTAATTGCAAGTTTGATTGCCATGAAATATAAAATCCACTCTAGTTACGTACAGAGAAAGGCAGCGTCGCCTTTTAGATGGCGGTATTGTAATCGACCTTGCCTGTGATTATAAGAGCCAAGCATTAGAAACTTTAAATTAACGTCATAATCAACACACACTGCACTTTTACTTTTAGCCCTGCTAGTGGGTATTTGCACTGTTTGCTATTTTAGTTTTAAATCAAACACCACCTTTATTGATGCTTTAACGCTTATTGTTGCGCCTAAATATTGCTGCTGCATAAATGGATTCTCGTTATTACTAGCAACCATACTATTTCTGTGGCTAGATAAAATAATGTGCTTAACACCGCCCGCGTCATAATCGTAATCTGAGCTGCCGGAATTTGCACTGATACTGTAAACGTTGCCAAGTTCAGCGCCAAAAGCTTGAGCGAGCTTATTTCCCTTCGCTTTTGCGTTATCGATTGCTAATTGTGTTGCCTCTGCCTCTAACTGATTAACTTTAGAGGATAAACCATTAATTTTTTCGATATTGTCTATTTTTAAGCTTTGAGCAAAATTAATAAATTCATCGACTTTTTTAATATCTTTTAATGTGACTTTAACTGTTTTCAGGGCTAAATACTTATCGCCTGAAACAGTCCCAGATTCTGTACCAATCATAGTGTATACCTTGCTTTTTAAACCAGATATATAAACATCGTCTTGGCCAAAACCGTATTTGTCTGATTGTTCAAGTAACAAGCTAATCCGGCCATCAAGCTCACGTTTAGCCTCAAGGAATGTATCTTCAGTGCTTTTTACTTCAAATATAATTTGAGCCATATCAGGCTCAACAAATACCTCAGCTGACCCCTGCACTGCAATGTGACGATTAGCTGGCACGCTTGAATTAGCAAAAGTAATAAGAGGGAATAAAGTAATAAAAATAGCGATGATAAGTTTCATATTCGTTCCTTGAATTCATAATAAATCACACGTTCCCATAATTATACAAATAAAAACAAAAGTAAACTGCCTCATTAACCAAGTATTTATGCATTCTTTATAGTTAGGTTGGGTTTCGCTTCGCTCTGCCCAACCTACGTCAACTCGCCTACTTTGAGCTCCTTACCGGCGCTTATTTGATGGCATTGGGCTAATAACAACTCAGCAGTAGCTTGTGCATCGGTAAGGGCGTGATGACAATGATAGCTTGGTAAGTCGTAGCGTTTACGACATTCATTAAGAGTTAAATCGTCTAATTTTATATCTGAGCTATGTTTTAGCAGACGCTTTTTTTCTATTTGTAAGGTATCGATAATCAACTTGGGGCGCTGGGTGATCCCTGCATTTTTTAGTGCTAACTTTAAAAAACCCCAATCGAGCATGGCATTATGAAATACTAAAATGCAGTCACTAAAGTGAGCACTTAAAGACATTAAAATACTCTGTAGGCTTTGCCCTTGTGCCACCGAGTCAGTACTAATGCCGTGAAAAACAGGGCTTTGCTCTAGACTTTTAACCTCTTTATTAACGATATGCTGCGATTGACTGTTTTTGATACATTGATTCTCAATCAGTACCCAAGCAACCGAGACAATTTCATGTTGTTTAGGATCAAGCCCTGTTAATTCCAAATCAATCACTAAATAACGTTGCTTTAAAGTACTTTGCGCAAGCAAATGACGACGCTTTAAGTATCGCGTAATAAGCAGCTTAACCATTATTGTTACAAACTCCCACGCGCAAATTTAAACGCCGCGCCTTGCTGCGCTTGTTTTACTAGGTAAAACGCTTCTTTAAGCTGATGACGTTCTAACGAATTGAGTTTGTCTGGGTTAATGCAATTACTAGGTAACCCTTCTTCATTTATTTGCGTGCGCAGCCGAAGTTGAGTTAAAAATCGCCAACAATCTTTTAAATTATAAATATCTTCTTTGCTTAGCAATGAATACTTTAATAAGGCGTCTAATCGCTCTTGGGTGTTAGCACGGCGGATGCCTACTTTTAATGCATACAGCCTTGCCAGATCGTTAATGATCACCACCCCGCGCTTTTTAAGATCGATGTATTTGTGATGCTGATCGGTTTTTTCAGTTTTAAAGTTATTAAATAAACCAATCGGCGCGCTGTTGGTATTCACATCGCTGGCCATTGCCGCATAAAAAAGATCGTTGCGAGAAATATGAGTTAACTCTTCACAAAACTGGCTATAAAGTGTGGTGGATCCTTCAATAAAACGCAGATCAAAAAATATTTTACAGTTGAGCATTGCCTGGGGTGTGGGGCTGGTGATCCACTTTAAAAACTTCGCCCGCCAATCACTAACACTCATTCGACACGCATCACTGCTGGCCATTATGTTACCAGGACAACGACGAATGCCGCACTCAACTAAGTTTTCACAAACAAATTCGCCCATCTGTTTAAAATATGCGTGCTGTTCATCGTTTAGACCATCAGGTAATAACAAGCCATTATCTTGATCTGAATGCAGTGTTTGCTCTTCGCGCGCTTGAGAGCCAAAACAAATAAAACTAAAACTGGTTGGCGCGGCGCCATGGTGTTGTTGAAATAAAAAAATTAGCCGCGAGGTCAACGCATCGGTTAAACCACTGAGTAACTTTCCGATCAGCGAAATATCATCAATATTATTTGAAAACCCTTTTAATAACTCAGGAATTTCTTTCGCGTAACGTTTTAAATCAGCCACATTATGGGCCTTGTAAATACGACCAATTAGCTGCACTGGGTCGCTTTTTTGTTGGCGTAGTAAGTCTGTACTGGTGATCATTCCTAGCGGTTTGTGGTTTTCGTCAAGCACAGGTAAATGATGAATATTATGCTTAAGCATTAAGTGCAGCGCTGAAAATACGCGGTTATTTTCAAATATAAACTTAGGCTTATTGGTCATAATACTATTGATAGCTTGCGCGGGATCCACTTCATCAGCAAGCACTCGGTTACGTAAATCCCGATCTGTAACTACCCCAACAAGATGCGAATTTTCGGTGATCATCATTGATGAAATCCCATGCTCTTGCATTTTTTTAGCACTATGACGGATGCTGGCATCGGGAGGCAGCGTAATCGCTTTGCGAGTCATGATCTCTGATATTTTACGCTCAGACCAGCTGTCGTTATTGCTTTTATAATGTGATGACAGCAATCGATTAGCATGAGCACGAACAAAGTATTGCTCGAATGCTTTATATTCTCGACGTAAGTAATCAAAATCCGTTTGGTCGAGCATATAGACAATGCCCTCTTTTTGTACTTCTAAACTGTTTTGTATTGAATCTCCCGTCAGTAACGAGGGATAACCAAAGTAATCACCTTGAGTTAAACGCGTTACCGTATCGCCTTTGGCATCGACTAAATCGTATAACCCGGAACGAATTAAAAATAATTTAGGCTGTTCACTGTTAAGCCATTGCGTTTGGTTTTCTCGGGTCAAATAAATACTATCGAGATGGTTAACAAAATAACTGCAGGCGCTGTCCTGTAACATTGAAAATGGTGCTTGCTTGTTAATAAACTGCGCGACTTCCTGTTGCTCACTACTCATAAATCATCCTCAATAAAAAAGCGACTTAACCTGAAATATAGTTATTTAATGTAGTCATTATTTAAACAAATAAAAAGCCCGACTTAAGTCGGGCTTTGATGCGTTATATCATTAGATATATGGATTAGTGAGCATGCGCTTCACTAGACCCTTTAGGATTACGAATACCTTCAACCATTTCTTGAATTTCAACTGGTGTCGGTTGAGTCATTTTCATAACACCTGCAGCTACTGCAAAGTTAATGATCATGCCTACTAAACCAATCCCTTCAGGTGAAATACCTAAGAACCAATTTTCTGGGCTATTAAGCTCTGGACTCACAAACTTGAAGTAGATGATGTATGCAGCAGTAAAGGTGATACCCGTTACCATGCCTGCAATTGCACCATGTTTATTCATTGATTTAGAGAAAATACCCATAATAATTGCAGGGAAGAAGCTCGCCGCCGCTAAGCCGAAGGCAAAGGCAACAACCGAGGCCACAAATCCTGGCGGGTTAATCCCAAAGTAAGCGGATATTACAATAGCAATCATCGCTGCCAACCTCGCTGCAAGTAATTCTTGCTTGTCGGTTATATCCGGTTTGAGTGTCCGTTTAAGTAAATCGTGCGATACTGAGGTTGAAATAACCAATAGTAAGCCCGCTGTAGTCGATAGTGCCGCGGCAATACCACCAGCAGCAACGAGTGCAATAACCCATGCTGGTAAGTCGGCAATTTCAGGGTTCGCTAGTACCATAATATCGCGGTCAACGTTTACTTCGTTCGCGCTATTAGGGTCAGTGATTTTACCTGATGTGTAAAACATTTTGCCGTCACCATTTTTATCATTAAAGGTGATTAGGCCCGTACGTTCCCAGTTTTTGATCCATGCAGGCGCATCTGCATACGCTGTGCCGCTACCGTCTTTACCATTAATGGTGTCAATCATGTTTACACGGGCAAACGAAGCTACTGCGGGTGCTGTTGTGTAAACAATAGCAATAAATACCAGTGTCCACGCCGCTGAAATACGTGTGTCCTTTACGCGAGGTACAGTGAAAAAACGAACAATTACATGTGGTAAACCAGCAGTACCCACCATAAGAGCACCTGTGATTGCAAATACATCAATCATGCTCTTCGAGCCTTCAGTGTATTGCCCAAAGCCCAACTCAGTACTTAAACCATCTAATTTATCCAATACATACATGCCTGAACCATCACTTAGCGTGGCACCAAACCCTGTTTGTGGAAAAAAGTGACCGGTTGCCATCATCGAGATGAAAATAGCCGGTACTAAATAAGCAAATACCAGTACACAGTACTGCGCAACTTGCGTGTAAGTAATGCCTTTCATGCCACCAAGTACAGCATAAAAGAAAACAATTATCATGCCGATGTAAACGCCGGTTTCAATTTCAACTTCTAAGAAACGCGAGAACACCACACCCACACCACGCATTTGACCCGCAATGTAAGTAAAACAAATAAAGATGGCACATAAAATAGCCACTAAACGCGCAGTACGTGAGTAGTAACGATCCCCGATAAAGTCTGGCACAGTAAACTTACCGAATTTACGTAAATAAGGCGCTAAACACATGGCCAGTAGTACATAACCACCCGTCCACCCCATTAAGTAAACACTACCGTCATAGCCAGCAAACGAAATAATACCAGCCATTGAAATAAATGACGCAGCACTCATCCAATCCGCAGCAGTTGCCATACCATTGGCTAGTGGAGGTACACCACCACCGGCAACATAGAATTCATTTGTTGACCCTGCACGAGCCCAGATTGCAATGCCGATATAAAGCGCAAAGCTTAAACCGACGATTATAAAAGTGAGTATTTGAACATCCATTGCTTAGCTCCTATTCGTCTACGCCATATTTTTTATCTAACGTATTCATTTTGAAAACGTACACAAAAATCAAAGCTACAAAGGTATAAATCGCGCCTTGCTGGGCGAACCAGAAGCCAAGTTTAAACCCAAAAAAACGTACTTCATTTAGTACATCTACAAGTAATATGCCAAAGCCAAAAGAGACCACAAACCATACCGCTAATAACTTAAACAGTAATGAAATGTTTTCTGCCCAATAAGCTTTTGCTTGTTCTTCATTTTTAAAAGCCATTTTTATTTTCCCCTTTAAACATCGCAAGATTACGATGGGTGGTTTTTTATATTCGTTAATCAATTTAGCAACGCTACTCAAATATTGAATTGCGACAATAGTCGTAACAACATGTTAACGTTTTCGTAAACTGTAGGCGCTTAATTAGTAAACAACAAGTGAACTACTTTAATTTCAGTAAGTTAATTAATTTATTTGCGAGGTGTTTACGCCAATTTTTGAGTCAAGCGTGGGAATAAGACATTAGTCTAACTAAATAACCAATTTAAAATAAATCATTAAAAATCAATGCTTTATTTTATTTATAGATAATATAAATAAAATGTATACCCCCCTATTTAACCCGCAACCAAGTATTGTAAAAACCCAAACTACCTCAAACGCCAACTGACGCTCGCATCTTGAAATAGTTTGGGTATAGTTATGGCAAATTATAAAAATATTCTACAAGGTTAAATAAACATGACGGCTGTACTACTCATTGTTGCCTTTGGCTACATAGGCGTGCTGTTTTGGCTGGCTAATTGGGGGGATAAAACCACGCCACTTGCCAAGCGTATTAGTCATCACCCGTTTGTGTATTCATTTGCACTAGGTATTTATTGCACTTCATGGACTTACTACGGCTCAGTAGGCACAGCAGCGACCAGCAGCTGGAGTTTTTTACCTATATTGTTAGGCCCCGCTTTATTGTTTTTTTTCGGTCAAGGCTTTTTACGTAAACTGGTACTGGTGAGTAAAAAACAAAATATCACCACTATTGCCGACTTTATTTCAGCCCGCTATGGTAAGCGTCAAACCACCGCCATTATGGTGACAATAATCGCCTTATTGGCCACCATTCCGTACATTGCATTGCAATTAAAAGCACTCAGCTCTAGCTTTTTACTCCTACAAAACAGCAATCAGATATCAGGGGATATTTTAGCGCTATCGGCCACGTTAATGATGGCGCTATTTGCTATATTTTTTGGTACGCGCAAAGTTGATGTAACCGAATACCGTTCAGGTTTAATGCTCGCTGTTGCGTTTGAGTCGCTAATAAAGCTGTTTGCTCTGGCTGCTGTAGCAGGGCTTGCAATATATAGCTTATTTAATTTACCCGCAGAAAGTTCTGGCCAAGTCGCCGAGTCAATTTGGCTGCATTGGGCGCAGTTTGACTTTTTTAGCTTTAACTTTGTAGGTCAGTCGCTGATGGCGGCGGCCGCTATTATTTGTTTGCCACGGCAATTTCATGTCACCGTGGTTGATAACCAAGATAAGCGCCATTTATTTACTGCTCGCTGGGCTTTTCCATTGTACTTGTTATTGACCGCTGCAATGATTTTACCTATAGCCACCGCTGCTATTCATCCAGAAATTGGTCGTAGTTTATCACCTGACAGCTTTGTACTGGCACTGCCTATGCTGCACGATAACGCTTTTTTAACCACCTTTGTGTTTATAGGTGGGCTTTCTGCTGCCACAGCCATGATTGTTGTTGCAACGCTTACGCTAAGCACCATGATCTCCAACGACGTGGTGCTACCCTTAATGTTGCGTCGTAAATTTAAACGTAATTTAATCACCAGCAGCTATAAATCCCGCATTTTATTGGTGCGCCGCTTTACCATTGCTGGGGTGCTTATTTTAGCCTACTTCTATCAGCAATGGTTTGGTAGTGGCAGTGCGCTGGCCAGTATGGGGTTAGTGGCTTTCTCATTGGTGTCGCAATTATTGCCTGCTATTGTGGGTGGGTTATATTGGCGAAAAGGCCATGCTTATGGTGTTTATGCCGGGCTACTCGCAGGAGTCATTTGTTGGGTGCTATTTTTGATGCTACCTATTTTAGAAGCCCCTAACCCACTAGACAGTGAGCTACAGCAAACGCTTATAACTAGAGGCACCTTAATTGCGTTGTTTGCTAATATTGGCTGTTATATTAGCTTTTCCTTGGGAGCTGAAGAGCGCTTAATTGATAAAATTCAAGCGGCAGCATTTGTTAATCCCAAAGATCAGGCCATTTTATCTCGTCGCTTAAATAAAAACGTAAAAGCCACGGTATACGACTTTAAAATTTTACTGCAAACCTTTTTAGGCATTCAGCGTAGCCAACAAATTTTATCGCATTACGCACTTCATCATGATTTAAACGACAACAACGCACACCCTCGCGCTGATTTTATTGCCTACTGCGAACGCGCACTAACTGGTGTATTGGGTGCTTCCTCTGCGCAAGCACTTATTCATACAGTATCATCTGGGAAACGCATGGCGTTTGAAGAAGTAGTAAACTTTTTTGATGAAACCACACAGGCACTGCAGTTTAATCAAAACTTATTATTTACTTCACTAGAAAACTTAAGCCACGGACTCTCTGTGGTAGATAAAGATCTCAACCTCGTTGCTTGGAATAAGCGCTACAGCGAAATGTTTAATTACCCTGAAGGTTTTTTACAAGTTGGCCAGCCAATTGAAGAAATAATCCGTTATAACGCAGAGCGCGGTGAATGCGGCCCCGGTGAAATCGAGCGCCATGTTGATAAGCGTGTTCAGCATTTAAAAAATGGCAGTTCACATCACTTTATTCGCCATCGTCGTAATGGCCAAGTTTACGAAATGATAGGCAACCCATTGCCTGATGGGGGGTTTGTAACAAGCTTTTCTGATATTACCAATCATATTAGTACGCAAAATGCGCTCGAAGAAATCAATATGGACTTAGAAAACCGTATTGAAGCGCGTACCCAAGAGGTGCAAACCATTAATAGTAACCTGCAAGCACAAATCGATAGTCGCGTACAAACAGAGCAAGCACTTACTTTAGCCAAACGCGAAGCAGAACAGGCGAATGATAGTAAAACCCGCTTTTTAGCACTGGCTAGCCATGATATTTTACAGCCGCTCAATGCGGCACGATTATATCTCGCCGCCATTGATGAAACTCAGTTAGATAGCACCAATAAAAATAACTTTAATAAGCTAGGTGATAGCCTCGATTCCACCGTGCATTTAATGTCGGCTTTATTAGAAATTGCCAAGCTAGAGCAAGGGGCGATGACCCCAAATCCTCGTCACTTTTGCATTGATGATATTTTAGACCCCCTTAAAAGCGAATATGCGATTTTATCGAGCGATAAAGGGCTTTCATTTAAAGTGCGTTCAAATAAACAAATAGTACACAGCGACATTACTTACTTGCGTCGAATACTACAAAACTTGCTGTCTAATGCAATTAAATACACCGAAAATGGCCGAGTGTTAATTGCCTGCAGAAACAGAAAACACAGTTTACGGATTGAAGTATGGGATACCGGCCCTGGCATTAGCGATATTGAACAAGCAAAAATATTTAACGACTTTTACCGAATTGAAGCGGGCGATAATAAAGGCGTTGGCTTAGGTTTAGGGGTGGTTAAACGTATGGCTGATTTATTGAGCCTGCCGATTGATGTGGTTTCATTACCTAATAAAGGCAGCCGATTTAGCATTGAAGTGCCTTATGGTGATACGCAATTAGTACAGCAAAAACAAACCAGTCAAAATATAGTCGACAACCGCGCCGCGATAAATATTATTGCCGTTGACGACGATCCTGAAAACCTTGCCGCCATGGCCAGCCTAATGAAGCGCTGGCAGGCAAATTACACCCTATTCGATAAAGTAGACGCGGTGTTAACTTATGCAAAAGAACAGAGGGCACCTGATGTTATTTTAATGGACTATCAATTAGGTAATGATTGGGATGGGATTACATTAATTAAAGCGCTACGCGAGATTTGGCAAAGCGATATTCCGGCTATTTTAATTACCGCTGTGCGTGACACCGAGCTAAAACAAACCACCAAAGCCGAAAATATTCATTACCTGAGTAAGCCAGTAAAACCAGGCAAACTTAAAGCACTGCTGAATCACAGTACTTGACGATTAATAAGAGTTTAAGCCCAGTAAGTACTGGGCTTAAACTTAACTATGACTGCGCTTTCTGAGTTTTTGGAACAACCAACTTAGCCCTACCAGCGACAGCCCTAAGCCAATAAACGATAATGCTTTTAGAAGTCCCGTTAAGTTTGCCATATCAATTAAAAATACCTTAACAATTACAGCGCCAAGAATACCAAGACCAACATTTTGCAGTAACCGTTGCTGTTTTAAATGCCCGGCTATCACGACCAGTGCGCCGAGTAACAACCAAATAACCGAATAGCTATATAGTTCGGCGTCACTGGTTGCTTTATCAAGATAAATAAAGCCACCTTGCCAATATTGGCGGATCAAGGTATTGATAGCTAACAGGGCTAATAAACCAGACACTCCGAGTGTAATTTGACTCAATTTAGCATTTAACGATTTAACTAAACTCGCTAACCATAACGCCAGTAGGCTCGGTACCAACCAAATTAAAATCACCCAGTTAAATATTGGCGTTTCAGCAACATAAAGACGCATTAATAACGGATTATTATCCAGCGTTGTATTGATTAATAACAAGCCAGCTAACGCTGATAAAATCAAACCTGCAGTGCGGTATAACTTACCCAGCTGCCCTGCACTTTGCGCGCGATATAAATAAACGCAGCCTAAAGCAAGCAAGTTACAGCTGAGCAAAACTTGCTCATAAAAACTTAAAGAAAACAACTGAGGGTAGTGCCCTACCAGTTGATAACTGGTTTCGGTTGTCACAAATAACGCTAAACAATGCAGTGCCGCCCCCTCTAACCATATTTTTAGTTTTGAAGTATTAAAACATTTAGCCGCTGCAAAAAATAACCCAATACACAGCGGGTAAACAACTAAGCTCCAATGCAAACCAAAGATAGTTAGATCATCATAACTAGGCGTCCACGGCGATAAGGTAAGGCGTAAAAGTAATGCCGCCACAAGGGCTTTTATTGGCCAGTGTGGCATAGCCACACTGTATTTTTTTATTAATAAGCTCAGCAGTAATACTTGAACAGCCAGTGCAATGGTAAGGCCGCTATCGCTCAGTAGCATAGTAATTGCTAAAGTGATATTGGCGTTTGCTCCCACCCAATAACTAAAACGCTGCCATAAGGTTGTATTATTTTGCGTAAATTTAATTAACACCGCACTCATTAAACATAACAATACCGCCCAAAGTGGATAAGCGGTTGCTAAAGCCGTATTTGGGATCATCGCATACAAAGTGCCAACTAATGCAAACACGCTTAATGAAGCAAGCAAATGAAAAGCTAATCGTTTTGGGTATTTATTACCAAAATAGAGTCCATAGCCACTTAACCCCAGAGCAAGTAATAAGCCTAGCCCATATTCGTTTTTAAAAATAAATAACGCATCATCAAAGGCATAAGTTTGTTTAGCACTGACCACTAGTAACAGCGCAATCACTAAAGAAACCCCTTGCCATGCATCCCAACGGCTATTTTTTAACACTAAAAATAGTAACAAAGCGATGCTTAACAACGCCACGATTTGCCATTGTAAATTAAACAAACTCAATAGCATGGCAATCATTAAAGGCGCCATAAAGGCCAGTAATAATCCGTGATCTGGAAATAAGTTAACTAATCGTTTGAAGCTGTGCGGGCGCACTTCAAGGGTATTAAAGCCCAAGCCTAAGCGTGCAATAGCGATTAAGCCTAAAATACTTAGTAACGCATAAGCGCCTATTAACCACACTGTGTCATAGTTAAATAGAGTGAGTCCGACCAAGTACCAGCCTATATGCCCTACCCACAGTAAATACCACAACCACACTCGCTGTACTTTATGTGCCACAACCGCTGCGGCAACACTCACAAGGGCAACATAAATAAGTAAAGAAAATAACTGACCACTGCCCGTATTTACCCAAATAGGAACACTGTATGCGCCTATAATGCCAATTACAGCAAGTAAAGGACCTAACTTAATCGCCATTGCACTGGCGCACAAAGCAATCACTGCTAAGCCAATAAATGCCCACTCAGCACTTAGCATGCTAAAGCTGTTATAGGCCAAAAACATTAAGGCAAAGCAAGTCATAAAGCCGCCACTGGCAAGGGCTGCAGGAATGTAATTATTAAAGCCTTCAAAAACGATACGTTTATAATGTAAATAATACGCTGCGGCGATTAAGCCAATGCCAAATAATCCACCGGCACTGAGCCTCATTGCAGGTGAAAGTAGCCCAGCCTCTAAACTGTATTTTGCTAAAAATACGCCACCTAAAGCCAAAGCAATAGCACCAATCCAGGTCATCCAATTTTGCTCGAAGCCTGCACGTAATTGTTTAAAAAGCAGTGCAATACTCGATGGTTTTTTAGTTATAGTTTTACGAGCTGATGTAGCTTTAATGCTGGTTGGCTTATAAACAGCGGCTGGAATATCTGAGCTGTGTAGAGGTTTTACATTATCTATTTGAGGATCAGCGGGAGATTTTTCATTTATTGCTGCATTTGCGTTTAACTCAAACTGAAATAGTTTTAGTTTTAATGCGGCAACCTCTTGTTTAAGGGAGTTCAATTGCACTAAGGCTACTAACCCACATATGGCCCCTGCAACAATAACAATAGATATAATAATTGCTAATCCGATTAACTCATCCATACAATTCCTTTTTATCTCGCAACAAGAGTTCCCAAAAATAGCACAAGCGAAGTCTATTTCATAAAATTACGATGTTTAAGCAAACTCAAGGCGATCACGGCCTGCTTTTTTAGCGCGGTATAATGCTTGATCAGCACGTTTCATTACATTATCAAAGGTCTGGTCGCTTGTACGATGTGCAATACCGATACTGACCGTTAAAGAACGCTGATTTTGTACTGTAATAGTGCGAGCAGTCTCTAGGATAGTCTGCGAGAAGTTAAGTACTTCATCAAGCTCATAACTAGGCAGGTAAGCGGCGAATTCCTCCCCCCCTATGCGAGCAAAAATATTTTCATCTTTAAAAAGACGATTCACTTTATCAGCAAACTGTTTAAGCACCTTATCGCCCACATCGTGGCCATAATCATCATTAATACGTTTAAAGTGGTCGAGATCTATAATTAAAACAGTGTAAGGATTATTAACAACCCCCTTCACATGCTGATAAAAGCAGCGACGGTTATACACTTTGGTTAAATCATCTATGATAAATTCTTGCGCCAAGCGGGTATGCATTCGCTGCATAAAGTGCATGGTTTTAAATAAACCATAAGCGGTAATTAGCATACCTAATGTGCGACATAAGTCTTCTACGTAATTACTTATCCAAAAAGGCTGACGTATCACTTCATCGAGCACATCGGCAGTAGAGCCTACAATCCATAGCATTAAACCGATACTGACATATAAATACGCTTTTTTAGCTAACCGTGAACATTGCACTACAAAAAAAATAGCAAAAATCACCACTAAATTAATAAAATCAGTGGTAAAGCCATAGAGGTTTTGGGTTATGTCTAATCGGGGAAAGTACATCAACGAAAAAATTGAGAAAGCGATAATAAACGCCAGCGTCATCAAAATTAACAGCTTATTTAATCTGGTAATTTTAACAAAATGGCTTAACTTTAGACTCACTTTTTCCGGGTTCATCATAGGCGATATTTAAATTATTTTTATAATTACTATTAAAAACTATACCACAAATTATAAAACGGATTGATTTATATTAGTGTGCTAACAACCCAGCCAATAGCAACTAAAATAGTTAACCCAATCATGGTTTTAGTTTTATGTTTACTGATAAGTCGCTCAGCTTGATTGCCTGCATAATATACCACTAACGCTAATCCAAAATAGCGTATAGAGCGCGCAATCGCAGATGCCACTAAAAACAGTGCCAGCGAATACTTAGTTGCACCAGCGGCCAACATCGCAATTTGAAACGGAATAGGCACAATACCTAAGCTTAATACAAACCAAAAACCTTGTGCCTGCATTTTTTGCTTAACGTTTTCAAACTGTTCAGGACTAGAAAAGGTATTAATGATCCAATCGCCCACTACATCAAATAAATAATAACCCAACGCATAACCAAACAACGCCCCAATAACACAGCCGATTGTGGCCATAAGGGCAATTTGCCACAGTTTTTCACGCCTTGCCTGCATTAATGGCACCAGTACTGCTTCAAGTGGAATGGGCACTATGGTGGATTCTAAAAATGAGGCAAACGTAATACCGCTGAGCATATTTTTAGACTCAATAAACTGACGCGTTTTTTGCTTTAGCTTTTTTTGTATAGCCATTAAACATCCTTTTAACTACTGAGATTAATATTTTTAGCGGGTACTGGCATCATCGCACAGTTAGGTTAATCTAACCTGAAAATATAACGCCTTATTATTTATAGATTTAACATTGGCAAAATAGTAATACTTCCCAGAGTACTTTATTATTGCTCAATGCCATTATACTTTTCTGACAATTATTAATTATGCAAACTGCGCGTTTTATTCCTTTTAGAAAGCAAGATATCATAGGCATGTGCAGCCAAGAGCTTGCCGATAGTGCACAACAAACCTCTTTCAAACAGTTTTGCGACGTGCTCGCCAGCCTGATTCATTATAATTACCACTCAACCCTTGAGTCACTAAAAAACAATTACGCACCGTTTGATCCTAATAGCGACACTCGCTCGTTAGCTCCTGTCTCGAAGGAGCAAAAAGCCCAGTGCCAACGCGATTTTGCTAAAGATTTTGCCAACGTATTAAATGCGGCTAATTTTGAAGTGATTACCAATGAAGACCTACAAGATGCACTCAACGAAGAATCGCTTTTTAAGGTACGCCTAGAGGTAGAGTTTGACGACTTTGAAGAAGTGGTCTTTTATCGCAGAGGCGAATCGCAACTCACCGAAACCATAACCAGCTTTTGGGGCTTACGTAAAAAGCCACTGCATTTTACCAACTACGACCGCGTAGCGGTATTTATTCGCTTTAAAGATAAAGCCTATTTTGAATCAAAAAATAAACTACCTATGGGGTTTGAGCCAAGTTCTACCATAGTAAAACTATTTCAAAATGTGCCAAAAGCTGACTTAGAAATGCTATTTCCTAATAGCGAAGTACGGATGCGCCCGATTGATAAAATTATTATTGGCTCATCTGCACTTATTGGCGGTGCGGTGGTGTTAGTTACCAAACTGGGCGCCTCATTACTTTTATTGTTTGCTTTGTTTGCATTTTGGGGAGGGTTTAGAGATGAAGCCGTTACCATGACTCAGCAGCACTTTATTACGTTAGCGATTGGTATTGGGGTATTTGGTAGTTTTGTTTTTAAAGAGTGGAGTAAATTTAAAAACCGCAAAATTAAATTTATGAAAGCGTTGAGCGATAATCTCTACTTTAAAAACCTAGATAACAACGCCGGTGTATTCCACACTCTGATAGACGCTGCCGAAGAAGAAGACATTAAAGAAGCCCTGCTTGCGTATACGTTTTTACTAAAATCTAAAAATGGCTTAAGCGCACACGCGCTTGATGAGCAAATAGAGACGTGGTTTAAAACTAAGTATCAATGCGAGCTAGATTTTGAAATTAGTGATGCGCTTGAAAAACTTGAACGTATGCATTTAGTAACCTGCACAAACACCCTATATAACGCGATAAATCTAGAGCACGCAAAAGCCATATTAGATGAACGCTGGGATAACCTGTTTCAATATAATTAAACTGCACGCTTTACTTAATAACAACGAAAAAGCAGCTGACACTTCAGCTGCTTTTTACGTTATTACCTAATTAGTAATTAGCTAGGGTCTGTTGATCTTTCAAGGTTGAATTTGCAGCAGTTTGTTTGGTATTTAGGCAAGGCGGAGCCTATGTGGTGTGGTTATTCCCCATAAATAGGCGATAACGTAGCATCAATGCCAAACAGGCGCTGCCCTAAGGGTTCTGCCTAGGGGCGATTTACTCTTTGTTGCTCGGTTTTTACTTAGCCCACTAGGTTACAAACCTCGCGCCGCGATTAAACAGCCCCTAGTTTGAACAAATTTTAATCCGCAAAGATCAACAGACCCTAAGCTGTTTGCGGCTTTTTAAATTTTGTATGCACTAACTTATAAAGTGCTGGCAAAATTAATAGCGTTAGTAAGGTAGATGACATAATACCGCCTACAACCACGGTTGCTAATGGCCTTTGCACCTCAGAGCCGGTACCGGTATTGAGCGCCATAGGTATAAAGCCTAAACTTGCCACAAGCGCGGTCATCAGCACGGGGCGTAATCGCTGTAATGCGCCGCTGTGTATTGCATGGTATAAACTTAACCCTTCGTTTCGTAACTGCTTAATAAACGACAACATCACTACACCGTTTAATACCGCAACACCACTTAGGGCAATAAAACCCACACCCGCTGAAATAGAAAGCGGCATATCTCGTAGCAATAACGCCAATACCCCACCGGTCAGTGCCAGAGGTACACCGCTGAATATAATGAGTGAATCACGCAGCGAGCCAAAAGCACTATAAAGTAAGCCAAAAATAAGCAATAAAGTCACAGGCACAACCAACGACAAACGTTTACTCGCCGATTGTAATTGCTCAAACGTACCGCCGTATTCAAGCCAGTAACCGCTAGGTAGGTTAAGTTGTGCGTTCATTTTCGCTTGGGCATCACTGACAAAGCTTGCTAAATCGCGCCCCGCTACATTGGCCGTTACTACCACATTACGCTTACCACTTTCGCGGTTTATTTGATTCGGCCCTTTTTCAATGCTGATTGTAGCCACTTCTCCAAGCGGTACAAATGCAAGCTCAGGGTTACTACTTTGAGGTAATGCAATAGGTAAACGCGCAAGCGCAGAGACATCATCAGACCAACGCTTATCTAAGCGTACTAGTAACGAAAAGCGCTTATCACCCTCATAAATGAGCCCTGTTTGCACCCCACCAACGGCAGCGGCAAGCGTTTGTTGAATGTCGTTTACAGTTAATCCTAATAACGCCATGTGGTCTCGCATTGGAGTAACAGAAAGTGTAGGCAGCCCCTGTATTTGTTCTAAACGAACATCAGTAGCACCGGTAATATTTCGCATTAAACCAGTGGCTTTTTCGCCAAACTGCTTAAGTATGGCTAAATCGTCACCGTAAATACGCAGCGCTACATCGGCACGCACACCAGCAATTAACTCGTTAAAGCGCATTTCTATAGGCTGGGTAAATTCATAGTTATTACCCGGTACCTCATTCACGCGATGACGAATTTGCTGCACTAACGCGTCTTTACTCAGTGATGGGTTTGGCCATTGCTCGGACGGCTTTAACATTAAAAAGGTGTCGGCAACATTTGGCGGCATAGGATCGCTGGCTACATCCGCAGTACCAATCTTCGAAAATACGTTCGCAATTTCGGGTTGTGCTAATAAAGCCTGCTCCAACTGCTTTTGCATTTGCACCGATTGTTCAATACCGGTGCCAGTAATACGCAGCGCATGCATTGCAATGTCACCTTCATCAAGCTGAGGTAAAAATTCGGCGCCCATATTTTTAACTTTAAAGCCAAGCACTAGTACTAAAACCGTCGCAATGCTCACCATCAGCCACGGTAATTTAAGCGATAAGTTAAGCAGTGGCTTGTAGATTTTTTTAACGCCACGCATTACTGCGTTTTCGCTTTCATCTACTTTACCACGCACAAATACGGCAATAGCCGCTGGCACAAAGGTGACAGCAAAAATGAGTGCACCTATTAACGCGGCAACCACAGTAAACGCCATAGGCTGAAACATTTTGCCCTCAACACCACTGAGCGCAAATAGCGGTAAATATACCAACATAATAATTAAAATACCAAATACGGCGGGGCTAAACACTTCTTTGGTGGCTGAAGTGACAACTTTTAAACGCTCACTGAGTGTAAGTAAGCGCCCGTGTTTATGTTGAGCCATCCCTAATTGACGAAGGCAGTTTTCAACCACAATCACCGCGCCATCTACAATTAATCCAAAATCGATTGCGCCTAAGCTCATTAAGTTACCCGAGACTCGATTGCCCACCATACCAGTAATAGCAAATAGCATACTCAGCGGAATAACCATGGCGGTAATAAGCGCACCAGTGATGTTCCCGAGCAATAACAGTAAAATGACGATAACTAATACCGCCCCTTCAAACAGATTTTTTTGAACTGTGGCAATGGTTTTATCAACCAGGTTGGTACGGTCATAGACAGGCTCAACGATAACCCCTGCAGGTAAGCTTTTTTGTACCTCTATCAACTTATCAGCCATGGCTTTGGCAACCACACGGCTGTTTTCACCTATTAGCATCATTGCCGTGCCTAGTACGGTTTCTTCGCCATTATAGGTAGCCGCGCCGGTTCTGAGCTCTTTTCCTAAATACACATTTGCCACGTCTTTAATTCGCACAGGGGTATCATCTCGCTTGGCGATAACGGTGTTTGCTATATCGGCTAAGGTTTTTAATTGCCCTGGCGAGCGCACTAAATATTGGCCGTCAAAGCGCTCTATATAACCAGCACCACGGTTGCTGTTATTAAGCTCAAGTGCACTAATAACATCCTTGATTGTCAGCTTATAAGCAATGAGCTTTTCTGGCATGGGCGCAACCTGGTACTGGCGCTCAAAGCCACCTTGGCTGTTTATTTCGGTTACGCCTTTTACTTTTAAAAGCTGCGGACGAATAACCCAATCTTGCAAAGTACGTAAGTCTTCGGCGTTATACGCCGTACCATCACTTTTTAACGCATTGGGCTTTGCATGCACGCTGTAGGTAAATATTTCACCTAAACCACTGGCAATAGGTCCAAGGTTTGGCTCAATATTATTAGGTAAATCGGCGCGAATACTTTGAATCCGTTCACCAATTTGCTGACGCGCCCAATAAATATCGGTGCCTTCATCAAAAATAACGGTTACTTGAGAAAGCCCATAGCGAGAAAGCGAACGTGTGTAATCAAGCTTAGGAATACCCGCCATCGCCGTTTCGACTAAGTAAGTGATACGCTGTTCGACTTCAAGCGGTGTAAAACCAGGCGCTTTAGTATTAATTTGCACTTGCACGTTGGTAATATCGGGGACAGCATCTACCGCTAAGTTTTGGATGTTATACACACCAAACCCAGCAAATAAAAATGTTAGCGCAAGCACCATCATGCGGCGTTTAACCGCAAAAGAAACAATCCAGTTAATCATGGTACCTCCTAGTGAGCGTGACTTGCGCCGCTTTTTAAAATATCGGCTTTGATCACATAGCTATTGACAGTGACGTACTCACTACCGGGGCTTAAACCTGCGATGACTTCAACCCACTCGCTATTTTTTGCGCCTAAAGTAACCGGGCGTACTTCAAACACATTATTTTTACGCACAAACACACTCGCCATGCCGTTAAACTCTTGAATAGCCTCAGGATTTACACGCACGCGAGCATTAACCTTATCGATACTGACATCAGTATTAACATGCATACCTGGGCGCCAATGACCATCTGGGTTATTAAGCGCTATACGGGCACGTGCAATGTGCCCGCCGGTCATCATAGGCGCTATAAAAAACACCTTACCTTGGGCATTTAAATGGTGATGTAAATCGTACACCGTGGCACTTTGACCAATGGCTAGATTTTCGATGTTTTCAGGAAAGGCTGAGAGCTCAACCCATACTTTATCAAGATTCACGACCTGCATTAACGCGCGAGTACTTGCCAGTTCGCCACGCTTTAAATATTGCTCGGTTACCACACCGCTAATGGGGCTTTTAATACTGTAGTTTTGTAATGTTTCACGGTTGGTGACACTGGCCAGTACCTCACCTTTTTGAACCGTTTGACCAATGCTGACAAAAATATCGCTGATCAATCCGGTATATGGCGCCATAATTTCTACTGTGCCATGCTGTGTAGGTGTAATAACACCGAACAGCGTGTCGGAAATATCAACCTCGCCGCTTTGTGCTATCTCTGTTTTAATGCCCGCGCCTTTAATTGCTCGCTCGCTAAGCACAGTTTGGCCTTCGTGCTGAGAGTACTCAAAGCTGACGCGTTCACCTTTATAATTAGCAGTAATCAAAAGCTCAAACGAATGTGGCTCATTTATAGGTTGCGTGCTAACAAGGTAGCCATTCTCACGGGTAAATTGTATTTTTTGCGGCGTTTCTACTAAGCGTTTTAAGTTTATTTCTATACTTAAATTGTTTACATCTACCGGCTGATTTTGCTCATAACCATATACGCGCAGCTCAACTTTACCTGCCAATTCTTGCAGCTTTAACTCAAGAGTGAGCTTTTCGTTAGTTAATAAAAAGCCGCCGTGTGGACCTTGTTTTTGGGTTTGCTCTGTTTGGTCATGTTCTGCTGAGGCAAATACATGTGTGCTTGTTAAGCTAGCTACAAACGAGAGAAATACTAATAATGCGATAAAAGTGTTGTTCATGATTGAAAAGTCTCAGTTAAAGATTGGCCAGTTAAACGCTCAAGAGTAAGGTGCGTTTGATATAGCGCTGCATAGGTATTGATAAGTGCGCGTTTAGAGTCAAATAGAGCTTGTTGGGCATCGAGCAATTGCAACACCGAAATTTGTCCGCGTTGATAGCTTTTTAAACTTTGCTCAATAAGTGTTTGGGCTTGTGGAATAACCTGCTCAGATAACAACTGCGCCTGTAACGTTTTGCCTTGGTAATAGGTGTACAAGGTACGAACTTGTTGGCGTAACTGAACCCGTAATTGCCCTTGCTGCTCACGTAACAATGCCAACTGACTGTTAGCCGCTTCAATATTACCGCTATTTGGGTTACTCAATTGCAATGGCATAGAAAACGAAAACAGCAACGAACTGGTATCGCTTTGCTGATTGTAGCGCAGGCCCGCACCTACATTAATGTCGCTTTGCCCGTTGGCTTTTTGCAGCGTTAAGTTGGCCGCTTGCTGTAAGTATTGTTGCTGCAACATGGCAAACTCAGGCGCTTGGTTAACTGCATTAAGTAACGCTTGCTCAGATTTAAGCGGTATTAAGGTAGCCATATTCCCTGCGAAATTCGTGTAGCTATGTTGCTCATTCCACAGCTCATTGAGCGATAAACGCGCTCGCTCAAATTCGCTATTTAGCTTAGCTGTCTCAAGCTCAACTTGGCTTAGTGCATAACGCATACGGGTTACATCGGCTTGCGATACAGCGCCGGCGTTAGCCCGTTGCTTTATTGCTTTTAGAGCTTGGCTCACCACGTGATGTCGTTCGCTGTTAAGCGTAAGTAAGGTTTGAAATTTAAGCGCCTCGTAATATCGCTCACCAGTGGTTGCTAATAAAGCTAACCGAGTATTTTGATATTGTATTGCTTGGGCTTTAATGTTCGCCGTTGCGTAATTTATGCGGCTTTGGCGTTTATCTCCAAGCTCTATAAGCTGGCTAAATGCCAAGGTTATTTCAGCGTCTTGCACACCACGCGCATCGTTTGTCCCTAATAAGTTTTCAGCTTCTATATTTAAAATAGGGTTAGGCGAAAGTGCAGCTTGAGATTTAAGTGCGCTGAGTATTTTTTGATGATAAGGGTAGCGTTTTAATAGCGGATTTTGTTGCTCGGTATTTATCAACGCTTGTTTTAGAGTTAGTGTTTTAACATTTGCAAACGCACTGAAAGCAGGCAGCGCGCACAGCATCACCACCAACATAATTGATTTTTTATTCATATAGCTTGTCCGTTTTTTAATAAACAGAGTTCACTTGCAAACCATTCTCAACCTTCGCAAAAAAATAGCGACAGTGTAAAATAGCTAGCAATTTAAACATGCCATAACAGCCCATAAAACGCTTACGCGCAGGCAGCTAAAAGCACAATAATTAATTGAAATTAAATTAAAAACTAGCTAAATGAATTCGGTGGAGGTACATCAGGTGGATAATTTAAACTATGGTAATACACAAGTACTGTGGTTTACTTTGTTGAGGAATAATAGCGTGACTAAGTGTGCTGTAATAGCCACAGTGACAATGTTGGTGTGCATGAATCTCAACCGGTGGCTGATTATCGCTTTGTCCATGGTCATTATCAGCGGTTATAGTGTTTTGTGATAATGCGTTACTTACATGCTCAACGTCTTCTTGTAAATGGTATGCAGCGCCATCACAACTTATAAAGCTGTGCACAAGCACGAGTAACATGACCATTAACAAACGATTTGAGCGCATAATTTAGCTATCTTCTCAGCCTAAAATTGACTTAAATAAACCTAACCAATTAAAGCCACATAGTATATTAGCGGCAAACGACAATAAAGGGCTTTTTATCAATTAATGGCGCCAATTGCGTTTACTGAGGTTAACTATAAAACAAAAAACCACCGGCTTTAATAGCCAGTGGTTTTTTAAAATTAACGCTTAAGCAACCGCATGTTCTAAAATTTCACGGCTTTCTTTTAGCGTAATCGCTTGGTTTTCACCAAGGGCAACCATGCCATGTGCTTCTAGTTTGCCAATAATATTATCAATGGCAGCCGCTTTATCATCACCATGTTCAGTTAGCTGTGTTGCAACCTCAAGGCTGTGGTAAAACGCTTCAATCGCTTGAATTGTTTGCTCTGCTAAATCATCTGTTTGCTCAAGGCCAAATACGTTTTTACCCATTTGCTCTAGTTTCGCTTTTTTAACTGCAAATTGATTGCGCAATAAAGAAGGCTGAACAATAGCAAGCGAACGCGCATGGTCAACACCATAGGCAGCAGTAAGCTCATGACCAATCATGTGGGTTGCCCAATCTTGCGATACGCCTGAACCAATTAAGCCATTAAGTGCTTGGTTAGCTGCCCACATAAGGTTTGCACGCCATGCATCGTCTTGGTTTTCAAAGTTATCGCCCAGTGTTTTGAGCGTTTTTAACAGTGCCTCTGCGTATCCCTCTTGTACCAATGCGCCTTCAGGGAACGTAAGGTACTGCTCACACGTATGCACCCACGCATCAACTAAGCCATTTACAAGCTGGCGCTGTGGTAATGTTTTCATTACATCAGGATCCATAATCGCAAATTTAGGCAGTACTTCTGGTGAAGCAAACGGCAATTTTTGCTTAGTCGCTTCTTTGCTTACCACTGAGTTTTGGTTAGATTCAGAACCTGTAGCTGGTAGCGTTAATACGGCACCAATTGGTAATGCGCTAGTAATTGTATGCTTACCAGTAGGAATGTCCCAACCTTCGCCGTCGTATACTGCAGAAGCGGCAATGTATTTAACGCCGTCTATTACAGAGCCGCCGCCGACACCTAATACAAAGTCGATATCTTGTTCTTTACAAATTTTAACCGCTTGGTCAAGTACTTCAATTGTTGGGTTAGCACCCACACCCGAGAATTCGACCCAATCAAAACCTTCAAGTGCAGCAGCAACTTGGTCATACACGCCGTTCTTTTTAATTGAGCCGCCGCCATAAACAACCAATACTTTTTGATCTTTTGCGATCAAGTCGCTAAGTGCGGCAATTTGCTGTTGGCCAAATTGGATGAGAGTGGGATTTACGTAGCTAAATTTCATTATTTTGCTCCTAGGTGACGGTTAATTTTATAATGCTTTACTTAGTTACATATCAAGTAAAGCTTTGATGAATGCATATTAGTGGCAAAGTTAATATATAAAAAGCCCAATAACTGCCAGAAGCTTGCCTAAAACTACCAGCACTGTTATTTTACGCAAAATATTTTAATTACAGATACTTTTATGCCCATCATAGCCAAAATGTTGCAACAATACGCCGAGCACAATAATTTACTAAGCTTTGAGGGCACCATGGAAACAATTATTCCTGGGGTGTATTTTCATCGCGCTACCAAAAGCTCACCACGCCAACCGCTTATTTATAATTCAGGCATAATCGTGGTTGGCCAAGGCCATAAAATAATTCATTTCCCAGAACATCAAATAAAATACGGCGAAGGTGATTACTTGGTACTAGGTGTACCTGTCCCATTAGAGTGTGAAGCGTTTACTGATAATGACTTACCGGTTATGGGCATTGCTATAGATATAAATCCTGCCATGTTGCACAAGCTAGTTAATCAGATGATGCAGCACCAGCCTTTATCAGTCTCCAGCGCGCACATTGGTGCAGTACAATCCGCCAAGCTAGACTGCGCAATGGAGCAAGTGACGTATAGGTTATTAACAGTTTTAAATAATCCACTTGAAGCTGAGATATTCGGCGAAGATATAGTAAAAGAGCTTGTGTATCGTGTCCTTTGCGGCCCCCAAGGGAATACTTTAATAGGCCTAGCTATGCATGATGGCCATTATGCGCGTATAGCTCGCACACTAGCAACGATGCATCAGGACTATGCAAACCCTATTACTGTTGAAGGTTTAGCTGAAGAGGTCAATATGAGTGTCTCCTCTTTTCATCGTGCATTTAGGCAGGTAACGTTTGAATCTCCCTTACAATACTTAAAAAAAGTACGTTTAGCTAAAGCAAAAGAGTTAATTACCACAGCGGGCAGCAAAGCAAATGAAGCTGCTTTTAAGGTAGGTTACACCAGTGCATCACAGTTTAGCCGTGAGTTTAAACGCCACTTTAATAAAACTCCGAGTGAAATACAGTTATAAAAATAAGATTTACCCATTCATGCGCTATATCAAACTTTATTATTAACTTTTACTAGCAAAGATAACACGTTTTGTTAATATAGGGTAACTGCCATTTTTATAACCCTACTATGCTCAATAACACCGTAACAATAAGGAAGCACTTACATACAACCACCTCCTTATGTATTAAACTTTGCGGTGCTTTATTTTTTATTTTTCTTATCTGCAATACAGCTATTGCAAAAGATAGCTGCAATTTAAAATCTATCGCAAACAGCGTGTCCATTCCCTTATCGCAAGGTATTGCTGCAGACATAAAACTAGAAAAAGGCATTAACCAATTTGAGTTGGTATGTACGCTAAACCAAAGCGGTGTTTTTACGTTTACTCGCCCTGCACTTGAACGTTTTTCGTGGCAACAAAATAACCAATTAAAAGCCCCTTTAAAAACAAATCAAATGGCTATTTTAATGGAACAAGGCAGCTTTAATGCAAAGCTAACTTTAACCACTACTGCCAGCTATAACCCCCGGTTTACTTGGCTAGACTCACAGCAATTTATTGAAAAGGTGCAGTTGTACAATTTAATATTTGGGGTGTTTTATGGATTATGCGCAACGCTTATTTTTTATGCTTTAATAATAGGTTATGGCATTAAAGACGCTATTTTTAAACTGTATGGCATCTATCTTTTTTGTATCGCTAGCTTTATTTTTTTACAAGAAGGCCAGCCCTATTTATTTACCAATGGCTACTTTTCTGCATATATCAGCCACCTTTATACATTAAGCATTGGTTTAACTATAGTCAGTGCTACTTGGTTTATGAGCGCACTATTAGAGCTACCTGAGTATTGGCGCAAATTAAGTTATGCATTAAAAATTATCGCGTTATGTGTACTGACTCTGTGCTTACAAAAAATAGCTTTAGATTTACCCGCTATTACTAATATCACCACAATCGTTACTGGCTATTTGTCACTACTGATTGTGATGACCATTTTTATACTCTCAGCTGTGCAAGCTAAACAAGGCGTTAACGAAGCCAGCTTGGTATTTATTGCCTTAAGCTGTGTATTTATCAGCATGATATTTAGAGTGTTACTAACCGAATACAGTCCTTTTATACAGCGTTATGGGTTTGTGATTGCTTTTACGATTGAATCTCTGCTTCTTGCTATTGCAGTTGGTAGGCGAATTCAACGACTCAGTTATGCTAAAAAACAGGCTGAACAGCACGCTAATTACGATCATCTTTGTCATATTTATAACCGCCGAGGCTGGAGTTTAAAAGCCAATGAGTTATTAAAAAAACACGCTCAACGTGGTGGCGTATTGTGTTTTTTATATATCGATTTAGACCGATTTAAAGCAATAAATGATACCTACGGCCATGATGTTGGCGATAAAGTACTTTGCACGGTGGCAGAGTCAATTAGTCAGCATATGCGCAGTGAAGACGCAGTTGGCCGCTTAGGCGGAGATGAGTTTGTGGCTATGGCATTATTTACCAGCAAAGATAAAATTAACCAGCGAGTTGCGACCCTTGAACAAAAATTAAATGCGCTTAGCTTAGAACACCAAGGCAACACCATCGCTATTTACGCAAGCGTAGGGCAAATAAACTATAGCGAAGCGCCTAAAAATTTAGATGAGGTTTTAAAAGCCGGTGATGAAGCAATGTATCAAAAAAAGTCATTACGAAAAGCGCAGGCTAAGCAAACCTACACTAGAGAAAACGCCTAAAGTAATCGTTTAGGCGCATAATCATTACTCGCCTTTTTTGAATAAGACTTCTGGGTTTACCATGGTTTTCATTTCTAAAACGTTACCATTTGGATCTTCAATAAAAAACGTTTCTTGCTCAAATTCATCACCTACAAAACGGCGGTAAGGCTTATCTAAATATTCGAGACCAGCAGCCGCAATCCGAGTTTTTAACGCCTGAAATTCATCTTCAGATAAGTGAATACCAAAATGCGGTACAGCTACTGCGCCCATATCAACATCATGACGCACTGTTGGTAAGCGCTCTGTGCTTTGATGAAGCGTTAACTCGTTACCCCAAAAATCAATGTCTACCCATCGCCCAGCTTCACTATTACCCGTTTTACAACCAAGCACGTCACAATAAAACGCTTTCGCTTTTTCAAGATCACCAGCTGGAATAGCCAAATGCAAACAGTTAGACATAAATTACCTTAGGTTATAACTTTTAATATATGAAATATGCTGCATTATACATAATTTGTAATTTATAGAACATTAACGGCATTATTTTTAGTCATTCATTGCGTACATTTAATTTAAAGCCACGGTTATTTGCTCTTTTGGAAGCCATATATCGCTTTTAGTCTTAAATCGTCGATTTTAACTATTAAAGCTAAAACTGAACCTTTATGATGTGCGCCTTATGACTAAATTCATACTTTTAAAATTCATCACCTTTTTTATCGGCTGCTTGTCGTGCTTTATAATGCATACCACATTGGCATTACCTATTGTTGTGTCTGCTGCTTTAACAGGCCTTATCGGCTCATTTATTCCGTTTCCTGCACGTTATCAAAACCACCCTTATGCCTCCATTTATGCAGGTAGTTTTGCCGGTATGTGTTCCACCAGCTTAATTAGCAACTATTGGGAAATCGCTATTATTTCTGCCATTGGCGCTGTTTTATATACACTAACACTTAATGTATTTGCAGGATTTGGCGGACGATTAGGCAGTATTGCATTTGCCAGTGTAGCCCTGTTTGTTTTAGCTAAAGGATTGCTGATATGACTATTACATACCCAGTATTAGCCTTGGCTGGTGCTTTTTTTACCTTTTATTTAGCAAAGCATAACCGCTTTGATGCTATAAGAGCCTCAGCTGCACTCTCAATTATTGCCTATTTGATTTTTGCACAGCTGAGCCTCAACGCAGAACTCTATAGTATCGTTTTTTTTGGCGGCACCTTTATTGGCATGAGCGCCCCTCACCGCTTTGGTGTTTATACGCTTGCCAGTTCAGCAATTATCTTTTCATTGTTTTTTGCCTATTTGGTTCCCATTCTTGATGGCTTTGGTGGCGCTTTGGGAATTAGTGCATTTTTATCAGTGTGTATTTGCCACCTTTTTATTTTACTGGGTGCGCCTCGCAGTAAAAAAACTAAAATTTAAGACTTACTGGAATAAAAGTTCAATTAAATCTTACACCTATTAAATCGTACAAAAATAACGCTCCTTTTTTTGATCAATACAGAGTTTGGCTACGTAGAGTTCACAAAGCTGTAACACTGTAACATTCAATTAAAGGAAAAATTATGAATAAAGTATTTAAGCTCGGTGCTATCATACTTCCCTTGTTACTCATTCAAGGTTGTAGTAGCGACGACGATAACAACGCCCCTGTCACTGTAGATCCACAACCAGCCGTTTCTGTTTTTGATGCCGCGCAGGACTCTGGAGAATTCACTACCCTTGTTGCAGCTTTAGAAGCAACAGGTCTAGATGAAACACTAGACGATTTAACTAACAGCTATACCGTTTTTGCTCCTACTGATGATGCATTTGCGTTATTAGGTGAAGAAACTATCAATAATTTATTAGCTGATCCTGATACTTTAAGCTCAATTTTAACTTACCATGTGATCTCTGGCAGAGTAGATGCGCAAGCAGCAATTGGTTTGGCTGGGTCAACCGTTGAAACGGTAAACGGACAAAGTATTGCACTGTCTTTAAATGGTGAAAGCTTATTAGTTAATACCAGCACGGTAACAATGACCGACATTAAAACCGACAACGGTATTATTCATGTTATTGACGCAGTACTTACACCCAAAACAGTGTCAGAAACACCGCCAACCAACAATATTGTTGAAACAGCTCAACAAGCAGGCGACTTTAGTACTTTGCTTGCCGCACTTGACGCTGCAGGCTTAACATCGGCACTGGCGGATACGTCGAAAGAGTTCACCGTTTTTGCGCCTACCGACGCTGCATTTGAAGCAATTGGTAGTGGTTTTTTAAATACACTGCTGGCAAACCCAACCGTTTTAGCGGATGTTTTAAAGCAGCATGTACTTGTTGGGTCAGTTGATTCAGTCACTGCAATGTCTTTAAACGGCCAATCAGCTGAAACGCTATTAGGCAATACACTTCCAATTGCGATAAACGCAGATACAAATATGTTGTCGTTTGGCGGTGCAAACATCATTGTTAAAGATATTATGACTTCTAACGGTGTTATCCATGTAATCGATTCGGTTATTATTTCTGATGTAACCTTACCGCAAAGCGCAGGAACAATTGCTGATATAGCCAGTGCAAATGGTAACTTTACTACACTTCTTGCTGCGCTAACGGCAACAGGCTTAGATACGTTAGTTGCTGATCCAGATAACACTTTTAGTGTATTTGCTCCTACGGATGATGCATTTGCAGCGCTCGGTCAGGATACAATTAATGCGCTGTTAGCTGATACAGATACACTTCGTGATATCTTGCTTTACCATGTATTCCCTGACGCCACTGTTTTATCTGATGACGCTGTAGCCATTGCTAATAGCAATAGTAACAAAGTAGAAATGGCCAATGGCGACATGGCTGCTATTTCTTATGTAAATAGCTCGCTATTTATCAATGATTCGACAATCACAGAGGCAAATGTAACCGCTAGCAACGGCGTTATTCATGTATTAAATAAAGTGATTATGCCACCGGCTGAAGTCGGCACACCGACTAAAACTATTGCAACAGTTGCCACAGAAACGCCTGCATTATCTACATTAGTAACTGCACTGCAAGCAGCAGGGTTAGTTGATACGTTTAACGATACCACTCAATCATTTACTGTATTTGCACCAACAAATGCGGCATTTAGTAAAATCCCTTCCGCTGATTTAGATGCCTTATTGGCTGACACCGCTGCACTAACAGGTGTTTTGACTCAACATGTATTAGGCGCTCAAGTTGGAAGTACCGATGCATTTGCAGCCAATGGTAAAATGGTCACTACACTTGCTGATAATATGCTAAGCGTAAACGTGGTAGATTTTACCAGTATCGAAAATACAGCAACAGACAGCGTAGCTTATGATGCAACAAATAATCGTTTAGTAACGGGTATGGCCGATGCAATGCCTGGTAAAACCGTGTATGTATTTGATAACGACTTAGGTGAGGCAATGAGCGTATGTGAAGCAGCTTGTGCAACAACGTGGCCACCCGTGTTAGGCACTGCGGCATCGATTGAAAATATTCCGGGTTTATCATTGATTGCTCGCTCAGATGACAGCATGCAAGTAGCTTACCTTGGCCGCCCTTTATATACCTTCTCAGGTGATACGGCATTTGGTCAGAATAATGGTCAAGCTGTGAACGATATTTGGTGGCAAGTAAGCTTACCGGCTACATCACTACAAGTAGCTGGCAGCAATGTAACAACCACTGATATTTACACTAGTAATGGCGTTGTACACTTAATTGATACAGTGATCACAACGGCCAAATAACTAAATTTTACTGTGAGATAAGCCAGGAGTGATGCTATTTGCTCCTGGCTTTTTTTATATAAAAATAGGCTTACTTATTACTACTTTGAGAGCTTGTTGGGTAGCCAAACAACACGTTTAACTTGGCTTTTAACCCTTTAGCTTGGTAAGTACTTTTAAATAAATACTGCCACTGATGAAAGGTGATTTTGATTGGGTTATTACTGTTTAATTGACCAATAATGCCGTATTTACAGGGCTTGTTTTCATCCTCTTCTACATAAGTGCCAAATAATTTATCCCAAATAATTAAAACGCCAGCGAAGTTTTTATCTAAGTAGCCATTATTTATAGCGTGGTGCACCCGATGATGCGATGGGGTATTAAATAATTCTTCAAACCAACCGAGCTTTTTTACCACTTGCGTGTGTACAAAAAATTGATAAGCCAAATTAAGTGCCACCACCGCAAAAACAATCACAGGCTCAAAGCCTATTAATATCATCGGCAACCAAAATAGCCACATTCCCGCCAGCGGATACATTAAACTTTGCCTAAATGCCGTGGTAAAGTTCATTTTAGTAGAACTATGATGCACTACATGAGCGGCCCATAACCAATGAATATGGTGTGATGCACGATGAAACCAATAGTATAAAAAGTCTTGCAGTAAAAAAGCGCCTAATACAGTAAATAGCGTCAATTCAATATCAAATAGCCGAAACTGATACAACCAATAAAAAAACGGCATTAATAATAATAACGCAATGGCATCAGCGCCTTGATGTAATAAAGCAAGTAACGCGTTGGCTAAGCTGTCTTTTATATCGTAGTAACGTCTAAATTTTATAAACTCAACCCCTACAAACAGCAAAAAAATAGGGCTCAGTGCCAATAAAATAATTTCAATGCTCATGACCTTTCTCCTGAAAATAGCTGGCTATTTTTTTAAGTGCTTGGCTAACATCTTTTTTTATAAAAAAAACCAGTATAAAGTCGGGTAACCACAAAGGCGCAATACAACGAATATGGTAGCTGATCTCGGTGAGTGATGGCTGAGTATTATTGGCTTTTAAGTAAATATCACCACGGTGCTGTGCAACGGGTTTATCCCCTAAAATGCAGTAACAAATGTGGCTATTATCGGCCGTTATTATTTGCTCCTTAAATGTTGTACCTTGCATTTTTATTTGTCTAATGGTGCCTTTTCCACCACTTATTTCACCCGAGTCTTGCGGTGTTAACACTTCAAACTGCGCATTAAAAAAGCGCCCCAAATCAGCATGCGCTAATAATAAGGTGCGTAATTGTTCAGGCGTTGCTGCCACACTATGTTTAACGTTTATCTCAATCATTGTGTGCCCCATATTATTTTTATAGATCTCTAGCATATAAAAATATTGCATGGCAAACTTGCGATTAGATGACTATTTTTTAGCTTTAGGCGACAAATGAAAACCTTAGCCGATCATTACTTTTCTAGCTGTTTGGATTATCTTCAAAGCACAGGATTAGATAGCCAAGAGATACTAACTGCCATTGAATTTGATGAATATACAAATAAGCAAACACAACAATTAGCGCCTCGTATTAGCTTAAAAAGCTATAATGCGCTGCTTAGTTATGCACAGCAAACGCTAAATGACTCCTTATTCGGGTTTGAATTAGGAAAACAAATACGTACCGCTGATTTTGGTGTACTTGGGTATTTAATTGAATCGAGTACTAATCTAGCCAGTGCCATTACTGCATTACTGAGCTACGACAGTTTAGTGGCTAACATAGGGCGTGCTGAGTTTGAACAGCAACAAACACTTTGCAAGGTAACCTGGTTAGCAGACCCACAGTGCACTCCACAAGCCGTATTACGAAATATGACCGCGTGGGTAAGTGTTATACGCCAACTGCTTAATCCTCAGCTTTCGCCTAGTTGCGTTTATTTTACAGCACATTTTTCAGACAGTGAGTTACAACAATTAGCGCAATGGTTTAATTGCCCAGTAAAAGCTGGCGCTAACTTTAATCAAGTAGAGTTTCCAAGTAGTTACTTAACCCTTCCTTTTAAAACCGATAACTCCCAGATTAACGCTGTGCTAAAGCAAATGTCAGAGCAACAGCTATCCCAGTTTAAAAGTCAGCAATTATTAACAGAAAAAATTAATCATATTTTAATGGCTAAATACGATTTGCAGGACTGTTCACTGATCAGAACGGCTAGTGCTTTAAATATGACCCCGCGCACAGTGCAACGTCATCTAAAGCAAGAAAACACCAATTTTGCCGCTCTTCTTGAGCAAGAGCAAAAACGCCGTTTGTTAACATATATTCCTCATTATTCGCTAAGCAGTATTGCAACTATGTTGGGGTTTAATGATCAAAGCTCTTTTAATCGCGCCTTTAAGCGCTGGTATCAATGCTCACCTCGTCAATTTATAAAAAACAATAATTAAACAATTTGATTACCTAAAACACACATTTAACGTGTACCTTTTTATTGATTTTATTTACACTAGCCTCATGTATTGCTTTAAAGACAATTATTTATGCGTTTGCGTATGATGTTAACTGTTTTTGTATTGGTTTTTTATAGTGCGGTCTGTCACGCAAACCCGGTTACCTTCATCGCTGAAGATTTGCCCCCTTATCATTTTAAAAACCCTCAAGGTGAAGCGCAGGGTGCCTTAGTAGATATCGCTAAAGCAGTATTAAAAGGCACGGCTTTAACAGCAACGTTTGAAATAATGCCGATGGCGCGTATGTTTCAACAACAACAAGCTAATCCTAATGCCATCATGCTGTCACTGTTAAAAACGCCAAACAGAAACAGCCAGTTTAAGTGGCTGGGAAAAGTGTATTTTGCAGATGCATACCTAGTAAGTTTACGCAGTCATAACGATGAAGTGATTCACTTAAACTTTGCCAAAGAATACAAAGTAGCCACTATTCGCGGTTATTCTGCACAAGCTTATTTAGAAGCTCAAGGCTTTACTGAAAGTGAGAATTTAGTCTTAGTCAGTTACTACCAGCAGCTATGGAGAATGCTGTATAAAAATCGTATCGATTTTGTGGTGACTAACACCCTCACCCTTGAAAACGAGTTAAAGCGAGCAGGGCTCGACCCAAACTTAATTACTAAGCGTATACATTTAGATGAGCTACCTTCTTCTCTTCACTTTGCAGCAAGTAAGCAGCTTAACCCGCAAACAGCGAAAATTATTACTGATAGATTAAACGCTATAAAAGAAAGCGGTGAATACCAACAAATTTTAAATAAATGGCAACTCCCTATTCCAACGCGCCTTTAGTATTGAGTAGGTAAAACGCCTTGCGTTAAGTAATTTTTCAATGAAGTAAATAAAGGTGAAGGTAAGTTATTAATATCGCACCAACGCCACTGTAAACATTTGTTAGGCTCTTTATTCACAGGCTCGCCACCTTCATACTTTGCCCGTACATATAAAGTAATATAGTGCTTGTTCTCGGCGCTAAAAATATCGTTGGTAAAATCGAGTTTACGAATATTAGTAACAGTAAGCCCTGTCTCTTCTGCTACTTCGCGCACTGCACATTGCTCAACCGTTTCACCAAATTCTAAATGCCCCCCAGGGGTTGCCCAGGTATTTGCACCATGTGCGCCTATTCGCTCACCGAGTAAAATTTTATTATCATGCATTACTATCACTGCAACGCCTACTCTGACAACTTGACTCATTATTACCACATTAAATAGTTCATCATTTTTATATGTTACCTCATTTAAATCATCAAACTAGTCGTTAGTTCGTTATAAACCATAGCGTTAGCTAAAAACCACACAATCCGTTTATTATTTAACCGACCATAGTCGAATATCACTCCTGATAAAAAGCGCTTAGTTTTAAATAAAGTTATATTAAATTTTGCTCAGGAGCCTTTATGTCAGGTGAATACAAACAACACTACAATGAGTTTAAACAAAACCCGGCAGCGTTTTGGTTATCGCAAAGTAAACGCCTCCCTTGGTACCAGGCTCCCGAAACAGCTTACACACAAGATGAAAACGGTTTATATCACTGGTTTGCCGACGGCCAACTTAATAGCTGCTTTTTAGCGGTAGATCAGCATGTTATTGCAGGCCATGGTGATGAAACAGCGTTAATTTATGACTCACCCGTAACCCATACCGCGCGCAGCTACAGCTACTTTGAACTACAACAAGAGGTCGCTAAATTCGCAGGAGTAATGCAGTCTTTAGGCGTAACAAAAGGCGACCGCGTGGTTATTTATATGCCCATGATCCCCGAGGCCGTAATTGGTATGTTAGCCTGCGCCCGCATCGGCGCTATTCATTCGGTCGTATTTGGCGGGTTTGCAGCGCATGAGCTTGCCGTAAGAATTGATGACGCCAAGCCTAAGTTAGTACTCAGTGCTTCTTGCGGTGTGGAAGTTAATACCGTAATTGAATACAAAGAGTTACTTGATAACGCGCTCGAATCAGCCTCTTATAAAGTAGAGCATTGTATTATTTATCAGCGTGAGCAAGTAACTGCACCACTTATGCCTGAGCGTGATATTGACTGGGCTGTTGCAATGCAAACAGCTACTGGCGTTGATCCTGTTCCGGTAAGTGGCGATCACCCGCTTTATATTTTATACACGTCAGGCACAACGGGTACTCCCAAGGGGGTTGTTCGTGAAAATGGCGGCCATGCCGTGGCCATGCATTACAGCATGGAAACCGTATACGGAATGAAACCTGGTGACGTGTTTTGGGCCGCTTCGGATATTGGTTGGGTTGTAGGCCATTCGTACATAGTGTATGCCCCGCTTATGTACCGCTGCGCCACTATTTTATTTGAAGGTAAACCGGTTAGAACTCCAGATGCTAGCGCATTTTGGCGAGTGGTTGAACAGTATAAAGTAACGGCTTTATTTAGCGCACCGACAGCCTTTAGAGCGATAAAAAAAGAAGATCCCAATGCCGATGGGTTTAAACAATACGATACTTCAAGTCTGAAACGCTTGTTTTTAGCAGGCGAGCGCTTAGATCCCCCCACCTACGATTGGCTCAAAGAAAAAACAGGCCTACCTGTGCTTGATCATTGGTGGCAAACAGAAACTGGTTGGGCGATAGCCTGTAATCCTGTCGGCATTGAGCACCTACCTACAAAAGCAGGCAGTTCAACGGTTGCGACTCCTGGGTTTGACGTACGTATTTTAGATATGAATGGTGACGAATGCGCCCCCAATGAACAAGGTGCAGTCGTTATTAAACTGCCTTTACCGCCAGGATGTTTACCCACTATTTGGCAAAATACCGAACGCTTTAAAGCCGGTTATTTAAGTGAATATGAAGGCTATTATCTCTCTGGCGACGGCGGTTATATTGATGATGATGGCTACCTATTTATTATGGGCCGCACCGATGATGTGATTAATGTCGCGGGGCATCGTTTATCAACCGGTGAAATGGAAGAAATTGTAGCCGCTCATCCCGCGGTTGCTGAATGTGCCGTATTTGGTGTTAATGATGCGCTCAAGGGTCAAAACCCCATGGCCATGGTGGTATTAAAAAATGATTTTCATGGATCGCATAAAGAAGTAGAGCAGCAATTGGTGCAAACCGTGCGTAATCAAATCGGCGCTATTGCGTGTCTTAAAAATATTATGTGTGTAGAGCGCTTACCAAAAACACGCTCAGGTAAAATTTTACGCAAAAACTTACGTCAACTTATTGATGGTGAAGAACTGCAAATTCCATCAACCATTGACGATCCGAGTATTTTTGAGGAGTTAACTCTGCAACTTGCTGAAAATAAAATATAAATATTATTTTTAAAAAGTCTATTTAAGCGCGGCTTAAATAGACTTTTCTCGCCCCATCTGCTTAACTAGATTTCATTAAATAGATGAAACTCACGCAAATAAATCTCTTGGGAATATAAATGACTGAAATACGATCGCAGCTGCGAGAATTTTTACTGCAATGGTTTAGTCTTTATTTTCCTGGGAGTGCGCATTTATGGTACAACATATTAGTACTGTGCTGGGTTGGCTTATTTGCGCTCATATTGCACCTCATCTTAAGGTCAGTTTCAAAACGACTACTTAAAGGCCGCTTTAGTGATAAAGTTGTTCAAACCGATACCCACACGCCTGCCGACTTAGCGCTTAAATTAACACGTAATATTTCCTTTGTTTTACAAGGTGCAGTGGTTGTTATACAAGCTAGGCTCTGGGTTCCAGAAGGAACGGCTTTTTTACATATCATTGAGATGTTTACTGATCAGTGGATCATTTTATTTGCACTGCTCTCGCTGTTCTCTATGCTCAATATTTTTCAAGCAATATCTGACAGGCAACCCATTGCAGCTCACTTTCCATTACGTGGTTTTTTACAAACAATTAAACTGATCGCCAGCGTATTAACCGGTATTTTAGCGATTTCATTATTAATGAATAAATCCCCGTTAATATTACTCAGTGGTTTAGGGGCGCTATCGGCTGTACTGCTACTGGTGTTTAAAGACGCTATTTTAGGGCTGGTGGCCGGTATTCAGCTTTCAGCAAACAATATGCTTGCGGTTGGTGATTGGTTAGAAATGCCCAAATACGGCGCAGATGGCGATGTGATTGATATAGCCTTGACCACAGTTAAAGTAAGAAATTGGGATAAAACCATTACCACTATTCCAACCTATGCGCTAATTTCTGACTCATTTAAAAACTGGCGCGGTATGTCAGAATCCGGTGGCAGGCGCATAAAACGGAGTATCCATATAGAAATGAGCAGTGTGCGCTTTTTAGATGAACAAGAAATCACCGCGCTGAAAAAAGCAGATTTATTAAGTCACTACCTCGAAATTACCCTACCGGCTATTAACGAGCAAAATACCACGAAAAAAATAGATATGAGCTGTACGTTAAATGGTCGTCGGCTCACTAATGTTGGCACATTTCGTCATTATTTAGTCGCGCTATTAAAACAGCATCCATATATTCATCAGGGAATGACACTGATGGTAAGGCAGCTAGAGCCAACTAAAAATGGCTTACCCATTGAGATTTATGCATTTACCAATACAACTAATTGGGGTAAGTATGAAAATATTCAGTCAGATATATTTGACCATATATTAGCGATATTACCCGCCTTTTCGTTACGTGCCCATGAGGCACCAACAGGGAACGATATTCGTCAACTAATTAAATAGTCACTAAATCCGTTTTAATTGCGCTATTAACCACTGGTGAATATCGCTGTTATTTGAACGTGGATGCCACGCTGCAATCACCTTAAATGGCGGTGGTAATAATTCAACTTCAAGCTGTTTCACTTTGGCGTTTGGCAGTAAACGCGATGGGTAAAAAGCAATTAAGTCAGTACTGCAGAGCAAATCGGGGACAAATGAAAAGCCAGGCACTGACATAACAATATTGCGCGCATAGCCCTTATCAGCAAACCATTGGTCGTGAGAGCCTCGTAAGTTAGCACGTGACGCTGAAACCACTAATTGAGGGTGTGCCGCCACTTCAGCAAGGCTCAACGTCGATGTAGAAAACACCGTGTTTTTCCCCGCAATACAAATATGTTGTTCTTCAAATAATGTGTCATAGATTAAGTTTGTAGGGATAAATTCAGGAAAACTAATTAATAAATCCAGCTCTCCTGCACTTATTAATTGATTAACATTATCAGAGGCAAAGTCACGAATAATCAGCTTTAATCCTGGCGCTTCACGTCTTGTTATTTCTAATAATTGTGGCAAAAGAGCTGCTATAGCGTAATCAGTCGCACTTATTGTAAATACGCCCTTGTAACTACTTGGGGTAAATTGTTTAGGTATTAATAACGCTTCTACCTGAGTTAATATTTGATTAATGGGCTTCTCTAGTGCAATTGCTTTAGGTGTTGCAACCATTGTATTGCCTTGGCGAATAAAAAGCCGATCGTCAAATAAGTCACGCAATTTTCGCAGCTGCTCACTAATAGCCTGCTGGGTTAAGCCCATTTTGCGGGCCACATCCGACACATTTTTTAGTTTAAGTAATGCACTCAATATTCGTAATTGTTTTATATCAAGCCGAGATATACCATTCATAATTGTATCTTAAACAAAAAAGCATTGTTTCAAATTGTACCTTTTAATCCCTATGCTCACCAACATTGTAATTGGCGCTAAACAGCATTATTAATTTAAAAGGTATTAAAATGAGTCAACCAAGTAAAAATATCGACAGTCTATTTTCATCAATCAATTTAGGCCCATACACACTTAAAAACCGTATTGTAATGCCGCCACTTACCCGCTCACGCAGCACAGTTCCTGGCAATATCCCCAACGAGGTGATGGCCACATATTATGCACAGCGTGCTAGTGCTGGTTTTATGGTTACCGAAGGCACTCAAATTGAACCAAGAGGACAAGGGTATGCCTGGACACCGGGCATTCATTCTAATCAACAAATAGCTGGTTGGAAAAAAGTAACTGATGCAGTACATGCAGAAGGTGGAATTATTTTTGCCCAGCTTTGGCACGTTGGCCGCGTTTCACATACCAGCTTACAGCCTAATGAAGCCAAACCTATTGCTCCCTCAGCTCTAACAGCTGATAGCGTTAAAGTCTTTATTGAAACAGGACCGGCTCAAGGCGCTTTAGCCAACCCAAGTGAACCACAAGCTTTAACAACCGATGAAGTAAAAGAGCTTGTTGGCATGTATGCACAAGCTGCCCGTAATGCGCTAGAAGCGGGGTTTGATGGTGTAGAACTGCATTGTGCTAATGGGTATTTAGTAAATCAGTTTATTTCTGAGCACACCAATAAACGAGATGATGAATACGGCGGCTCTCTTACTAATCGCCTGCGCTTTTTAAAAGAAATTGTCGCGGCAGTAAGTGAAGTAGTAGGCCCTGAGCGCTTAGGGGTTAGATTTGCGCCCTTATTTAGCAGTACTGATGAAACCCGTGTTTATTTAGGGTTAGTAGAATCAGACCCGCACCATACCTACATTGAAGCGATTAAAGTACTTGAACAAGCCGGTATTGCCTACCTTTCAATTGCAGAAGCTGATTGGGACAATGCCCCTAATTTACCAGAGCAATTTTATCAAGCAGCTAGAGCTGAATTTTCTGGGCGTATTATTTACGCTGGTAAGTACACTGTTGAAAAAGCGGTGGCGATGTTAGCTAAAGGCTACGGTGATTTATTTGCTTTTGGTCGCCCTTTTATTGCAAACCCTGATTTACCAGCGCGCATAAAAAATCAATGGCCATTAAATGAAGCCGATGCAGCCACTATGTATGGCGGGACTGAGCAAGGTTACAGTGACTACCCTTACTACAAAAACGATTAATTAATAGGCCATGGATGGCCTTATTCAATGTTTAAACGCTTTTTACATCGTCTCCCACTTTGTTGAATTTAATCTGCTCACTATTTTTACATTTACTAAAATGTCATACATTTGGTTAAAAAATGTCGATAAAAAGCATTAAAATTAGTTTTAAAGTATTGTTTTTAAATAATTAACAAGCATTAAAGTAGTAATGTTTTTTATATATCAATACAATAAGCTTTTATTTTTTTAGGCATCGGTCTTTGGAGCATGGGTTGTTAAAATTAGCAGGAGTTAAATCAACTTCTTTGAGTCTTTTAGCCGTGTGTGGATTATTTTTGTTATTAACTCAATTTCAAACCCAATGGCAAAGTAAGCTCTCTCTTATTAATAATCTTGTTTATCCATTACTGATTATTACCGCTATATTTGCCACTCAGTTTAATCGAAGTCGAGTTGCTATTTTGTGCGCGTTTTGGTTACTTTATTTATGTTCACTTGAGTATGCTTTGCCGTGGTCAAGTTGGCTTAAAACGCAATCTGATTGGGTTTTATTATGCGCTGCAAGTTTATTAATGTTGTTAGCCGTGATAAAAGATCGCGCACTTTTATCAATACACACTGCGACCCGAACCTTATTAATTATTCTATGTGGCGGCGCAGCGTTTGCGTGGCTGGCACTGAGTTTGCACTTACAAGGGCTATCATTACAACCTTCTGTTTATACGCCACTGCTTCCTTATTTACCCATAGCTTTACCACTGTCGCTCATTGGCTGCTTACTCATTTGGCAAAGCGTAAGAACACATAACCTGACGCAAACGGCGTTACTCATTACTTTTATTGTGTGGTGCCTTAACCAACAACATATTATTGATTTTCCTTGGTCTGTCATTGCTGTGCTTATGGCTTCTTTGTATTTATTAGCGGTGAGTACCGACTCTTATTATTTAGCTTACAGAGACGATTTAACGAGCTTACCAACGCGCCGCGCACTTAATCAGCTTGCTCTATCATTAGGGCGAAAATACACCGTTGCTATGCTCGACATTGACCACTTTAAAAAATTCAACGACACCTATGGCCATGATATTGGCGACCAAGTACTTAAGCTAGTAGCAGCAAAAATGAGTGGCGTTAAAGGGGGTGGCAAGATTTACCGTTATGGCGGAGAGGAATTTACCGTTGTATTTCCAAGAAAAACAGCTGAGCAGTCAATTCCTGAACTCGAAACACTGCGTCAAAATATTGCAACTTACGACATGGTGATCAGAAACCCAAAACGCACAGATAAAAAATCTCGCAAAGGTAAACAGCCAAGCGACAATAAAACGGTGAACGTGACTGTTTCTATTGGCGTAGCACAAAGAACAGCAAAACAAACCTTTGACGAGGCTTTAAAAAATGCTGATTTAGCGCTTTATAGAGCTAAAAAGAAAGGCAGAAACAACGTAAGCGAATAATGCTTTTATAACGTGGCACGCTAACGTTTAGTCATAGCGTGCCCAAAGGCAACTAATTTTATCTGCAACCTATTGCTTTTCAATCACCGCTTTTAAATTATTTAACGCGGAGACCGAAAAGCCACGGTCATAAAAATAAATAATTTTGCCACTCTCATCAAGCAGTATTACGCGGCTGTTGTTAGGGTTTTCGTTACCAGTAAATGCTTGAACTTTATCGCCATCTTTGTAAATTGTGATCACCCCACCCCACAACTCTTTTGGGATCCCTTTGCGCATACCGCTATCAATTAAGGTACTAAACATACGAGGAACCATCCCCTGAATAGTGGGCAACTCATAAGCGGTCACATCCACTGCGCTCATATCTAAACCAATAAGCCAACGATCAATATCAAACTGGCTATCTTGTTTATAACCAATTAACAGCAACGTATTGGGGTTGTTAAAGTCCTCAGGAATGGTGAATGACTGTTGCTCTAAGCTTTCTCCCGTCACAGTAGGAAATTGCTTACCAAGTAGTGCTTGGTTTGGGTATTGGGTTGAACACCCACTAACCACTAAAACCATCACCAGTGCCATTATTGCCTTTAACATACCTCTACTCCCTCTTTTAAATAAAAACTAAAGTGAACAAATTAACTTATTACCGCGTACTAAGGTTACGATTTTAACTGTAGTTAAGATCTTACTTTCATCTAGTAAACGCCATAAATTAAAGAAAATACAATCATATGGGTTAATTTTTTCAACAATGTGCTCATTCGTTATACTTTAATATTATTACTATATTCATTTTAATTCTATACCATAGCGAAAGCGTATTTTGTTAACGTCTTACAAAGCGTTAAAGTGCCGCGCTAATTCACAGCTATAAAAGAGGGTACTATGTCGCTTGCTGTATTATTAATGTTGGCATTATTTGTCGGTTTGCTGTTCGCGATTTATCTTTTTTCGCAAAAAAGCAGCTCTTTATCTCGTACCGTTTTATTTGGCTTAGTGCTTGGTAGCACCTTTGGCTTAGCCCTACAGTTTTTATTTGCCCACTCTCCAGAGACGATTAAAGAAATACTCAGCTGGGTAAGCGTGGTGGGTAAAGGCTATGTCGGTTTATTAAAAATGATCATCATGCCATTGGTATTAATTTTTATGATTGCCGCAGTGGTAAAGCTCGAAAACCAAGGCTCTTTAGGTAAAATATCATTTATTAGTATTTCTGTTTTACTCTTTACCACAGCAATTGCCGCTTTGGTGGGTATTGCTGTCACCTATGGATTTGACTTGAGCATTGAAGGGCTTGTTTCGGGTACTCGAGAAGCCGCTAGAATGGACACCCTACAAAGCAAAGCTGCGAATGTAGCCGACTTAAGCGTGCCGCAAATGCTACTGAGCTTTATTCCTGAAAACCCCTTTGCGGATTTAAGTAATCAACGTTCAACCTCTATTATTGCCACGGTTATATTTGGTGTCCTTGTTGGTATAGCTGCACGTAAAGTAATGCTGGAAAAAACAGAACTTGCCAGCCCAATTCGTAACGGTGTAAACGCCCTACAAGCTACGGTAATGAGCTTAGTTCGCATGGTGATTGCACTCACTCCTTATGGTGTTGCGGGCTTAATGGCAAGCGTCGTGGCAAACTCTAGCAGTAACGATATTTTAAATTTACTTGCCTTTATTGTTGCCTCGTATGTGGCTATTTTATTAATGTTTGTTGTGCATGGCTTATTGCTTAGCTTTGTGGGTGTAAACCCAAAGCATTATTTTGAAAAAATCTGGCCAGTACTGACCTTTGCATTTAGCTCACGTAGCTCAGCGGCCTCCATTCCTATGAATGTCGATGTGCAAATTAACCAGTTAAAAGTACCACCAGCAATTGCTAACTTATCGGCTTCTTTTGGTGCCACTATTGGTCAAAACGGCTGTGCTGGTATTTATCCTGCGATGCTCGCAATGATGGTTGCGCCAAGTGTGGGGATAGACCCACTTACATTTGAGTTTATTTTACCGTTAATTGGTATTGTAGTTATTAGCTCGTTTGGTATTGCAGGTGTTGGTGGTGGTGCTACCTTCGCAGCGTTGGTTGTATTGCCTACCATGGGATTACCTATAGAGGTTGTGGCTTTACTTATTTCTATTGAACCCTTAATAGATATGGCACGCACTGCGCTCAACGTATCAGGCTCTATGACCTCAGGTGTGATCACCAGCAAATTAATGAAAAATCAATAACACAGATTTTAATCTAATAGCCCAGCCTACGCTGGGCTTTTTTATGTCTGCCACTTTCAAAGCTCTTTAATGATTTGTTTATTTAATCATTTAACTTTAATAAATCATTTTTATAGATTGTATCAATCGGTTTATTTCGCACACGGTTTTTAGCCCCTCTACTATACTATTCGCACTGCTTAGTCATTCAAGCTTGGTAAACAACAACTTGAATGGAGTAAAAGCTCACTAATTTTTAAATTATTAGATTCTATTTTTAATAATAGTAATACGCTTTGTATATAACGAAATTCGTTAACTTTAAGGAAGCTGACAATGAAAAACCGATCATTTACTAAAAAAGCACTTGTTGGATTTATAAGTATGGCACTTATGTCTGGCTCTGCTTTTAGCCAAGAAAAACCACAAATGTCTAAGCCACAAGGTGCTGTTGGCATGGGTGAGGCTAAAATGGGCGCAACCAGAACAAACCAATTTTGGTGGCCAGATCAACTAAACCTATCTCCTCTTCGTGATCATGATCTACGTTCAAACCCTTATGGTGCAGACTTTAATTATGCAGAGGCATTTAACAGCCTAGATTTAGACACAGTAAAAAGTGATATTGACGCCCTACTTACGCAATCTCAAGACTGGTGGCCAGCGGATTTTGGTAACTATGGCCCATTTTTTATTCGTATGACATGGCACAGCGCAGGCACCTACCGTACGCTTGATGGCCGTGGTGGCGCAGGCGGTGGTCAACAACGTTTTGAACCGCTTAACAGCTGGCCAGACAACGTAAGCCTAGATAAAGCACGCCGTTTACTTTGGCCAATTAAACAAAAATACGGAGAAGCACTTTCATGGTCAGACTTAATCGTATTAGCAGGTAACGTTGCTCTAGAAAACATGGGATTTGAAACCTATGGTTTTGCCGGCGGGCGAACTGACGACTGGGAACCAGACATGGTTTACTGGGGTCCAGAAGTAGAAATGCTTGCCAGCGACCGTGAAGATGCTAGCGGCAAATTAGAACGCCCATTAGGTGCAACGCACATGGGTTTAATTTACGTAAATCCTGAAGGCCCTAAAGGGGTTCCTGATCCAATTGGGTCAGCTAAGAACATTCGTGTGGCGTTTTCTCGCATGGCGATGAACGATGAAGAAACCCTAGCACTTATTGCCGGTGGCCACACCTTTGGTAAAATGCATGGTGCGCACAAACCTAAAGATTGTGTGGGTGCAGAGCCTGCAGCAGTAGGTATTGAAGAGCAAGGGTTAGGCTGGAAAAACAAATGTGGTAAAGGCCACTCTGAAGATACCGTATCTAGTGGTTTAGAAGGCGCATGGACACAAGCACCTACCCGCTGGTCATCACTGTACTTAAGCAACCTACTTAACTTTGAGTGGAAACAAACTCGCAGCCCTGCAGGCGCTATTCAGTGGATCCCAACAGATGAATCGTTACACAACGCTGTACCTGACGCTCATATTAAAGGTAAGTTTAACGCACCAGTAATGACCACGGCCGACTTAGCGTTAAAATTTGATCCTGAATACCGCAAAATTGCTGAGCGTTTTTTAAATGACCCTAAAGAGTATCAACTGGCCTTTGCTAAAGCATGGTACAAATTGACTCACAGAGATATGGGACCACCACGTAACTTTTTAGGGAAAGAAGTTCCTAAAGAAGACTTAATTTGGCAAGACCCAATTTCAGCAGAGACTAAATCAAACATTGATGCTGGTGCTGTGAAAAAGCTTAAAGCCGCTATTTTAGACTCAAACTTAAGTGTACCTGAGTTAGTACGTGTAGCCTGGGCTTCTGCTGCCAGTTACCGTGACTCTGATATGCGAGGCGGTGCCAACGGTGCACGCATTGCGCTTGCTCCTCAAAAGGATTGGGCGGTAAATAATCCAGCCGAAACCGCAAAAGTACTTAACGTATTAAAAGCGATTCAAGCCGACTTTAATGATAGTTTCTTTAGCAAAAGCCAAGTGTCACTAGCCGACCTGATTGTGTTAGGTGGTAATGCAGCGATTGAAAAAGCAGCGAAAGATGCAGGTTACACAGTAGATGTACCGTTTAATGCTGGCCGTGGCGATGCTACGCAAGCGCAAACTGACGTTAATGCATTTAGTTTATTAGAGCTGCCTGCCGATGGCTTTAGAAACTACTTTGATGCTGAACAAAGCTATAAATCGCCAACTGAAATGCTAATAGATAAAGCGGATCAGCTTGACCTAACCGTGCCAGAAATGACCGTGTTAGTAGGCGGTTTACGTTCGCTTGATGCAAACTACAAAGGCACTGACTACGGCGTATTTACTGACAAGCCAGGCACTCTAAATAACGACTTCTTTGTTAATTTATTAGATATGTCGACGGTTTGGAAAAAGTCATCAGATGCGGGGATTTATCAAGGCTTTGATCGTCAATCAGGCGAGCACAAGTACACTGCTACTTCGGTTGATCTGATTTTTGGTTCAAATTCAGAACTACGTGCAGTTGCTGAGGTGTATGCCTTTGATACATCAAAGCAAAAGTTTGTAGAAGACTTTGTTGCGGCATGGACTAAAGTAATGAACTTAGACCGTTAATTACCATTAAGTAATACAACCATAGCGCTGCAATTAATTGCAGCGCTTTTTTATTATTAAGCTATTTTAAAGCAACCACTCGCTCGCGCAAATCATCGGCATTAACGTTCTGTGCAGCCACCATTTCACCAATAGTCACACTGACCAACGACCACTTTGGTCTAGGCAATCGCCACTTTGTTTTTCGACTAAACATACTGCCCCATAGTCCATCTAAATGAACAGGAATAACAGGCACCGGTGTGCGCTGAATTATTTTTTCAATGCCACGGCGAAATACATCAACTTCGCCATCTCCACTGAGCTTGCCTTCAGGAAAAATTCCCACCAGCTCTCCACGCTCTAGTGCCTGAGCGATATCGTCAAAGGCTTTATTAAACGCCTTAGGATTTGCTTTTTCACTATCAATTGGAATGGCTTTGGCCATTTTAAACAACCAATTAAGTGCTGGTGAATAATAAATAGGGGCAAACACGACAAACCGAATTGGCCTAGGTGACGCGGCTAAAATAAACATCCAATCAACAAAGCTAACATGGTTACTCACCACCACGGCAGCCCCATCATCGGGCATATTAAGCGTTCCCTTAGTGCGTACTCGATACATACAAATCGCTAAAATATAAATAATAAAACGTAAGAAAAACTCAGGCACTTTGCTATATATGTACAGCGATATCAGTAAATTAAGCCCTGCTAATAACAACAGTAATTGTGAAATCTCCCAGTGTAAAAGCGTTAGGGTAACAATACTTAAAACAGCGCTGCCCACCATAAATAAGGCGTTTAGTACATTATTGGCAGCAATCACTCGTGAACGGCTATCTGGGTGAGTACGCTGCTGAATAAGTGCATACAGTGGCACCGTATAAAAACCTGCAGCTATACCAATACCAGCCATCCAAATAAAGTGCCAGAGCATATCGCCGGTATTAATCACTTGTTCAAGGGTAAGCAGCGATTCATTAGTTTGGCGATAAAACTCAATGCTTGGCTCTTGGCTTAATAAATATAAAAACAAACTAATTAAAAGCGCCCCAAAAGGCACAATGCCTAACTCAATACGTGAGCGCGATAGCTTCTCACAAAGTAAAGATCCCAATGCAATACTCAACGAAAACACCACTAAAGCTGAGGTAACCACCAGCTCATCGCCTCCCATTACATGTTTTACATAGTTAGGGAGCGCGGTTAATATCACTGCACCAATCAGCCAAAACCAGCTGATCCCCAATACTGATTTACCCACTGACTCGGTTTGTGCGTTAAGCACATTAAATACACTTTTGGTCGAGGAAATAGGATTAAGCGATACCTTTAAATTAGCATCATTCGCAGCACTTTTTGGTATAAAACGACTACTCAAATAACCAATAACCGCCAAGCTCACTATCGCGATACTGATATAAACAGGGCCTGCAGCTTGGGTTATATAATAAGTGCCAAATACGGTGCCCAATAAAATAGCCACAAAGGTGCCAGATTCAACTAACCCATTAGCTTTGGTTAATTCATGAGGAGCCACATGCTGCGGTAAAATAGAGTATTTAAGTGGCCCAAAAAAAGTGCTTTGTAAACCCATTAAAAACACAGTACCTAACATTAACCAAACCTGCTCGGTTAAAATAGATACCACGCCCACCAGCATTATTGGAATTTCGCAAAACTTTACGATGCTGATCAACTTTGATTTTTCCAACTTTTCTGCAATTTGACCAGCCATGCCCGAAAATAAAAAGAATGGCAAAATAAATAATCCCGCAGCCACGTTAGAATAAAAAGCACCATCGGCCACCGTAGCAGCCTGAAAAATTAAAATAAGCAGGATTGATTGCTTATAAATATTGTCATTTAAAGCGGAGAAAAACTGTGTCACAAACAGAGGTAAAAACCGTTTACTGCTCAGTAAAGCTCCTTGATATTGTTGTTTATTTTCCTTCATTACGGTCTCTTCAAATTAGCTACAGCGTTTAGATTACCACTGTGTAAAAGAAATACGAACCCACTTTTTTAAGTACGTGCTCAAAAATATACCTAATCGCTAACACACAATAAAAATGATTAACAAATGAACAATGCAACTAAATCTTGCGTATAAGTTGTTTATGAGTTGTAAATAAAACATCTATGTTCTAAAACTAAAAGGTGACTAAAAAAGGAGCATCTTTATGCCAACTACAAACACAATAGAAAAAGACACCAAATTCGCACGTTGTTTAGAGTGCAACAAAGTAAATACATTTGCCGCTTTTCATTGGCTTTCGTTAGCGTTTAAGGATATGGCGCGCGCGCCCATGCTGAGCTTAATTTACGGTTTAATCTTCACACTTATTCCCGTAGCGATTGTTTACTCTGTTGTACTTACCGACAGCCACCTTGCCATACTGCCAGCCACGGTTGCATTTGCCTTAATAGGTCCTGTGTTTGCGGTTGGTTTGTACGATGTGGCTTGGGAGCTTGAGAAAGGCCATAAACCTACTTTAAGCCATTCATTAAAATCGATGTTTCGTAACCCTGTAGGTGAGTGGGGTTTTGCCGTGTTACTTATGGTAATTATGATTATTTGGATGCGCTTAGCCGCAATTGTTCATGCATTGTACCCAAGCCATGCAAACCCAACATTTGAAGAGCTTTCGGCGTTTTTAACCATAGGCAGTATTATTGGCGGTATTTTACTGGTTAGTGTGTTTTCAATTTCGGCGTTCACCCCGCAAATTATGATGGAAAGACGCGTTGATATAATGACTGCCGTGGTTTCTTCAATCCATGCAGTTAAAGAAAACTTTGCAGCCATGCTGGTGTGGTCTATTTGTATATTTGTACTTGTGGCACTGGGCTTTGCTGCGGGTGCCGCTGGATTCATTATTATTATGCCACTACTTAGTTACGCTAGTTGGCACGGTTACATTGCGGTTATTAAAACTAAAAAAGAACGTGGTTACGAATAACATTCACCCATCGTCATTTTTTATCACTTAATAAAACGCTTTAGGGTGTTTTATTAAGTGATGCCTGTTTCCCTCCTGTGAATTAAATCTGCAAAAACCTTGATCTCAATAAGGTGCAAAGCTTAAAAAGCGCGCTAATATAATGTGATATACCACACGCTTTATAAAGGAATAAACATGAGTCAAAACGTTGCAGACTTAATGACACCTAACCCATTCTCAGTGAATATAAAAAGTACTTTGCACGACGCACATAATTTAATGAAAGAAAAAAATGTTCGTCACATTCCCGTTATCGACGAAGATGGCGCATTTGTTGGCATGCTTACGCAAAAAATTATGATCGCCAAAGTAATGGGGATCATGGCTACTTTTGGCGCAAATGCACTACAACGCAAAGAAAAACTCACAAAAGTAGAAGATATTATGGTGAGTGACTTTATTAGTGTCACTCCAGCCCAGCCATTATCAGATGTGGTTAAGTTTTTTGTAGAGAATCGCCATGGCTGTATGCCTGTGGTTAGCGAGCAAGGTCAGCTGGTAGGTATTTTAACCTCTTCTGATTTTGTGCGCTTAGCTGCGGCGCTATTATCTTAATTAATAGCACAATAAAAAACCTGCGTTTTGAATTTACGCAAAGCGCAGCTATTTTTATAAACAAATACCTACCCAGAAGCCTCTTCGTATATAGCTAAGTCACTAACAGCCTGTTATGGTAAACAGCTCTTTTCAGCAGTTATTACTAAAAGGTAATTTGTCATATGGCTAATCAATTAAATGTATTGGGAACTCGCCTACAGCTATGTTGTGGCAATGGCGGCTATACTCGCGAAGGGTTTTGCTATGTGCCAGATTCAGACTTTGGTAATCACAGTGTGTGCGCCATTATGACCGACGAATTTTTGCAATTTTCTAAGGCGCAAGGTAACGATTTAATTAGCCCTAATCCTTTGTATGATTTTGCGGGCTTAAAAGCTGGCGATAAGTGGTGCTTATGTGCGATTCGTTGGTATCATGCCATTGCTGCAAATGTTGCTCCTCCTGTTGTACTTGAAGCAACAAACCAAAAAGCGCTAGATATTATTCCCCTTGAAGTATTAAAAGCACATCAATATACTGGGTAATGATTTGAGCGCTCAGCTTGCAATATTAAAGTATTATAACCACCCTTTATGTTTAAAAAATAAATAAGGGGCAAAGCCCGACAGCAACATAATGCCAATTGCAAATGGATAACCCCATTCCCATTGTAGCTCAGGCATTATATTAAAATTCATACCATACACACTAGCCACTACTGTAGGCGGTAAGAAAACCACTGAGGCAATAGAAAAGGTTTTAATAATTTGATTTTGTTCAATATTAATAAAGCCTTGTGTTGAATCCATCAAAAAGTTCACCTTGTCGAACAAAAAGGTACAGTGCGACATTAAAGTTTCTATATCGAGTACAATTTCTCGAAGAGATTCGCGCTCGTCATTTTGCGCGCCTATACGGCGTATTAAGAACGAAATATTGCGTCGCGTATCCATTAAACATAAACGCACTTTACCATTAGCATCTTCTAAGCGAGCTATGCGACCAACCGCCTCTTCTAAGTCTGAGTTATCTTCTTCAAGTACATAAGCACTGAGCTTCTCTAATTGATGGTGCATGTCTTCGAGCATATCCGCGTGGTTTTCAACTTTTTGATCAAATAAAGTGATTAATAATTGTTTTGCTGTATCGCATGCCACCTGACCTTTTCGCGCTCTTAAGCGCAGTAGTCTAAAATCAGCCAATTCCTCATCACGAATAGTAAGTAAGCAATTGTTTTGCAACAAACAAGCTACCGTTACAGTATTAAATCGCCCTTCATTAGGTGACATAAACAATGCATGCACATGTAAACCTTCATTATCGATAAAGCACCTTGACGACGTTTCAATCTCTTCTACATCTACCGAATCTGGAAAAGTTATATTGAGCGTTTTTGCAAGCGCATTTTGCTCCTGCGGTGTTGGATTAATAGTATCAATCCAATGTGCATTCTTTATGGATACTTCAACAGGGGTATCAGGTAAAGGCTCTAACTCTTTGATCACTCCTTGCTCGATGGAAAAAAATCTCAACATACACTTCTCCTTTAATGAATCTTTAAGTTGAGTATATGTAACAGGACATTAATCAACAATGATAATACCTTCATTATAACCACTATAAAGGGCACGCTATTCGCTAACACTTTAAAGTACTGCTGTTTTGCAGAATTTACAAAAAAGTGCATATTTTTCATATGCACTTAATCTTGCTGCTTTATCAAGTACTATAAATAAAAATTAAACTGCTATTTTTCAGTTAGTTAAAACTATGTCACTATCGGCATGACGATTGCTTCTATAAATACAAGAGGTGTTCGTTATCGCAATTTAAATACTCACTAGAGTAAAGCGAGCACTATTTTTGAAATAGTAGGAGGAATCATGAGTAACAGTAATAATGCAAATAAAGTCGCTGAATTTACCGCTCCCGGTGTAGAAAACGAATCAGCAAATAAAGCAATATCTGTACTAGAAAATCGCATGGTAGCGCTAATTGATTTACAGCTAACTTTAAAACATATTCATTGGAATGTAGTAGGTCCAAACTTTATTGGCGTACATGAAATGCTAGACCCACAAGTAGAAACCGTCCGTGAAATGACCGACACCATAGCAGAACGTATTGCCACTTTAGGCGGCGTCCCAGTTGGCACACCAAAATCGATTGTTGAGCGTCGTACATGGGAAGATTACGCCATAGGTAAAGGCTTAGTAACTGAACACTTAGCCGCATTAGACAAAGTATATAACGGCGTTAACGGTGATCACCGTAAAGCCATAGAATCACTTGCTGAGCTTGATCCGGTATCTGAAGATATGATCATTGCGCAACTTGCAGAGCTTGAGCAATATCAGTGGTTTGTTCGCGCCCACATAGAATCATCTACTGGTCAATTGAACAGCTAATTTTTAAAGCAGTCATTTGACTTACAAAGCCCAGTAACTTGCTGGGCTTTTTTGTTTTTAAACTATATTCCTCTTATTAATATACTAGAAATCCCCCTATTTAGCGCATCTAACACGTTTAGTTACTATACTTATTATTAAAGAGAACTTACTATCGACTCCTAATTATTAGCAGGGAATTTGAAGTGTTGTCGCGTCTATATAGCTTTATGCCAGGTTTACACACCTTATTTAATTATCAACGCCAATGGTTTTCTGATGATGTGAGGGCGGCATTATCGGTTGCAGCCGTTGCTTTACCTGTTGCTATAGCTTATGCGCAACTTACAGGCGTTAATGCTGCAGTTGGCCTGTATTCTTGCGTATTACCTATGATGCTTTATGCACTTTTTGGTACCTCTAAACAGCTTATTATTGGCCCTGATGCCGCAACATGTGCGGTTATTGCTGCAGTTGTTACTCCACTCGCTGCAGGCGATAGCTTTAAACATTGGCAATTAGTGATCACCATGACCGCAATGACCGGTTTTTGGTGCTTTATTGCCAGCCGCTTTAAGCTAGGTGTATTAGCCGACTTTTTATCTAAACCAATTTTAATGGGGTTATTAAACGGTGTGGCTATTACCATTATTGTTGGTCAGTTTTCTAAAGTATTTGGCTTTACCTTTGATGAGCGCTACTTGCTTGAGCGTTTAGGTGGCGTTCCTACGTATTTATCGCAAACTCATATTCCCACCTTACTAATGGCTTTATTTACCCTCGGCGTTTACTTTGTGTTAAAGCGCTTAAAACCTACATGGCCAGCCTCTATGTTTGCCATTGCACTAGGTGCGGTATTCGTTTGGTTATTTAATTTAGAGCAGTTTGAAATAAAAACCATAGGCACAGTAACCGGTGGTTTGCCTGTGTTTAACACCCCAGTATTTGATGTGGGTATTATTCGAGAACTTGTTGTACCGGCACTCAACTTAGCCATAGTTAGCTTTGTCAGCATGATGCTAACAGCGCGAAGCTTTGCAGCAAAGAATGGCTACGACATCGATGCCGATAAAGAATTTAGAGCCTTGGGCATCGCTAATTTAGCGTCAGCATTATCACAAGGCTTTGCCGTTAGTGGTGCCGACTCACGCACAGCCGTAAACGACGACTCTGGCGGAAAAACCCAATTAGTTTCGATTATAGCTGCCGCTATTATTGGCGTTATCGCTCTTTTTTTAACGGCGCCGCTTGAATTTATTCCCAGTGCTGCACTCGGGATTGTATTAATAATTGCCTCTGTTCACCTGCTTGATTTAAAGGCAGTCTGGCAATTAAAATTTAAAGATAAGCAGGCATTTTACTTAGCCTCAGCCACACTTTTTGCTGTGCTGTTTATTGGTGTTATACCAGGAATTACCCTTGCTGTATTACTAGGGTTATTTCAATTTATTCGAACTGTTATGCGCCCATCAGACACCATTTTAGGTGTGGATATAAAAGGCGTAGTAAGAAGCTTAGACGAAACAGATAAAGCCAAAGCAGTACAAGGGGTTTTTATATATCGCTTTAATTCTCCTTTAACCTATTTTAATGCCAGTTATTTTAAACGCCGCTTGTTAGAGCAATATGCAAGACAAAAAGACGACACACAATGTGTCATTATTGATGCTGTGCCCTGCTTCACTCATCTTGATTTAAGCGTTATGGCCATGCTCGCAGACCTAGATGTGATATTTAAAAAACGAGGTATTCGATTAGAGCTAGCGGGAAGAAAACGCCAGCTACTTTCTTGGTTTAAAACCGCTGGTATCGCCTCAGGTAAAGACGGTATTTATATTCATTCAGACTTATACATTGCCTTACAAAAAAACAGCGTCAGTCAGCATGTCGACGAGGTTACGATGTTTCAATCGCAAAACTCCGAAGAGATAAATGCAGGTAATAATTAGGGTTATTATTTTTCCTCAACTACACTAGGGTCTGTTGACCTTTGTGGATTAAAATTTGTTCAAACTAGGGGCGGTTTAATCGCGGCGCGAGGTTTGTAACCTAGTGGGCTAAGTAAAAACCGAGTAATAAAGAGTAAATCGTCCCTAGGCAGAACCCTTCGGGCAGCGCCTGTTTGGCATTGATGCTACGTTATCGCCTATTTATGGGGAATAACCACACCACATAGGCTCTGTCTTGCCTAAATACCAAACAGACTGCTGCAAATTTAACCTTGAAAGGTCAACAGACCCTAGATGAGTCATTTATTGTGAATGACTCTTTATAAAAACAATAGAGTGTTCAAGCATTTTAATAAATCAACACTTAATAATAAGCGTAGCCTTATTGCCTTTTCTTGCTACTTACTAAACCTTAAAAATACAAACAATAGCCAGATGCAAATATCATACAGCGCAGTAAATACATAGTTTAGTCGCTAATGCGGTCGCTTTTAGTTTTAGCTAATTAGCCATAAGTTGTTTATGGCTATGGTTTATCAATTGCCGCACACTAAACCAATGAAAGACAAAGGAGCTACCATGAAATATACATTAATAATTTTATGCTTAATTGCACTTGCAGGTTGCGATAGAGGCGTTGATTCTCCAAGAGGATTTAGCTTACCAGAGGGAAATGCTGAAAAAGGTAAAGCCGTTTTTATAAAGTATGAGTGTTTGGCATGCCATACACTTGCAGGCGTAGAAGATGACAGTATAAAAAAACATGACGATATTTCTATCAGACTAGGCGTTAATAAAACCAAAATAGTCACTTATGCTGAGTTAGTTACATCGGTTATTAACCCTTCTCACCGCTTTTCAAGGCCTTACAGAGCTGATGCTAGAACCCCCGATGGAGCATCTAAAATGACGGTATTTAACGACACCATGACCGTTTCTGAACTCACTGATTTAGTGACCTTTTTACAACCAAATTATAAGCTTATTCCTTATCATAGAACGAAGTACTCTGATTACAAATAAATACTTATAAGTAAACATCAAAAAAAAGCCGTTATTAAACAACGGCTTTTTATTATAGATTATGGATAACCCTATTCAGCATTAACCATGTCTTCAAACTTCATACCGGTTAATTTAGTCAGTACTTTAATTACATAAACAAAAATACCAATGAGCATGAGCATAGACGGAATAGCAATTACCGGATAACTCAGTAACGTCATTTCGCCAAGCTGTTCGTTAAATTCAACGGAGCCTGCAGGGCTGGTAACAATCCATTTAGCAAGGATGTAATTCATCGTAGATGAAAACACAAAGGTCAGCGCTAAGAGGTAATTAGCATTGGTGATTTTTTGTTTAAAGCTTTGTGTATTGCCTCGTGCATCTAAGGCATCGTAAATAGTATCTAGCTTAAATAAAAGTGAGTTTAATAAAAGTTTGGCTAGCAGGGGTTTACCAAAAAAACCCGACATCAGCACGGTAAAACCAATGATTGCCGGAATAGCTGCTTCTTTAATAGCTAACCACTCAACGTTTAGCTCAAACAAGGCAATACCACCGGTAAGCAAAGTACTTAAAAAGCCTAAAAGCGAGATGAAGTTTAATGAGCCAGCTTTAATAAAATCATAAATCCCATAGCTAATGGGGAATATAAGCGCGACAATTAAACCAGCCACACTGCCTAAATATTCAGGGCCAGAAAACTTCATTAAAATGACTGAAGGGATGATGATATTAAAGACTATTTCGATAAGCGGATTATTTTTTTTACGCTTATTTGTAGCTTGATTATTACTGGTCATTTTTAGTTCCAAAAAATATTACTGCTGCCATTAATTTCCCCTAATGTGGAATAAATAATGCTAAACATTGCTTCTTTGCATAATACCCGCAATACGCTCGCTATTCTAGCATGGCACTTAGTCATATTATTTTATTATGTCGCGCTTACTCTGCAGTAATATAGGTATAAATTGAGGCGTTAATTAAATCACCAGTCGTATTTTCAGCCCTCAAAGACTATATTAAAGCTACAAAAAATAAATTAGTTTAAAGTCATGCTCAGTAGTAAGTATTTATCTACATCGTACTTTTGGTTATTTTTATTGATGGTTTGTGTGCATCAAAAGGCCGCTGCCAAACAAATTATTGCTGTTGCCGAATTAAGTGGACTGTTTCAACACGCTGCTAATAATCAACACCAAGGGGTTTATCATGCGTTATTAACCAAAGCACTCGCAGATACAAAACTGAGTGATCAATACATAATTGAAGTCATGCCAATGAAACGCGCTAAGCTTGAGTTTTTAAAACAAACTGTTGCTTGCTATGCACCAGGTGAGGACACCTTTGATGGCTCAGAAGGGATTACATTACCTAAAAACATTTTACACAGCACACCTTTTAACAAAGCACTGATCAAAGTGGTTTCTAATAACCCAAAGCGAGTTATTTCAAACGTAGGCCAAATTAATAACAGCGATATTATTAGCATTGTTCGAGGGGTGCCCAGTAGTCGTGAGCTAGATAGAATAAAAGAAAAAGCCAAAATAGTAATTGAAGTAAATAGCGAAATGGAAAGCTTACAACTTTTATTACTCGGGCGAGTAGACTTAATATTAGCGTTTTACCCCGATATTAACTTTGCCTATAAAGCGTTAAATATACACCCCCATCTACCCTATAGTAATAACTACTCACCGGTGAGCATTAACGATAATATTATTTGCCACCCAAGCTATAAAAAAGACTTTGAAAAAATAAACAAAAAAATTACCGAATATCTGCAAAACGGTGAAATGAAAATATTATTAAATGATTATTTTATTCATTAACCTCTATTTAAAGCCTGCATAGGGTTGCGCCATATAAAACTCCCTTTTACAGCTTGGAAAACCTTCTCGCTTGCTCTAGTATCTAGTTGTCTTAGCTCATAATTTGCATTTTAATGAAATCATTTCCGTCACTGTACTTTGCCAATTTATTTTTAATTATTGGTACCGGTTTACTTACTACCTATTTAGCGCTTTATTTAGGTAAACAAGGCACGTCTACGTTTTGGATAGGCTTAATGACCTCGTGTTATTACCTTGGCTTATTACTGGGTTCAAAACTTGGCTATCATCTTATTAAATCGGTAGGTCACATCAGAACCTTTGCCGCCAGTACTGCTGCAGTGACAGCCTGTGTGGCTGCTCACGGCGTGAGTGATAATCTTTATATATGGTTAGGCCTTAGGCTTTTTGTTGGCTTAGGTATGATGTGTAATTACATGGTGCTAGAAAGCTGGCTGAATGAACAGTCAGCCCCCGAATCACGCGGCCGCGTATTCTCGTTTTATATGATCACTTCATACTTGGGGATGATTTTAGGGCAATTAGCGCTCGCACAATTTCCTGAGTTAGGTTATGCGCCGCTATTTTTAGTCTGCATGGCGTTAGCAATCGGTATTATTCCTATTTCTATCACCCGCAGAATTCACCCAAAACCCTTAAAACCGATAAAAATGAGCCTATTTGATTACGCTAAAAAAGTGCCACAATCGCTTACTGCGGTGCACTTTGCAGGCATTATCAATGGTAGCTTTTATGGTCTAGCACCTATTTTTGCTAAGCTATCAGGCTTTAACGCCGCTGAAATTGCTATTTTTATGTCGCTAACTATTTTAGCCGGCCTGCTAGCCCAGTGGCCAATGGGCATGCTTTCTGACCGTATTCGCCGTAGTTTATTAATTCGTACTAATGCCATAGCCATAGGCATTGTGAGTTTGGCATTGTTTTTATTACCAAGCTCACAGTTAATTGCTTACATACTCACCTTTATATTTGGTTTGTTTGCCTTTACTTTATATCCGCTTTGTTCGGCATTGGCCAATTCGCGAGTTGAAGACGAAGAACGCGTAGGCGTGTCATCAGCGTTATTGGTTGCTTTTGGCGCTGGTGCGGCAATAGGCTCAACAGTTAACGCACAGATCATGAGCTACTTTGGTCACCAAGCATTGTATGCGTCTATTTCGCTATTAACCGTAACCATGTATTTATTACTCACGTTTATTAATTCTAAACAAAAAGTAGAGCAGCCTGAACCCAGTGATTATGTAGTCGGTACGTCCGATGTAACTAACTCACCACTTGCTGCCACTATGGATCCGCGTATTGAAGAAACCACCGCACAAGATCAAATGTTGGTTGTGGATGATGAAGAAATAAATGATGCGTTTTTTGAACATCCCCAAGGGGAGCTGTTTAAAGATCTAGGAAACGAGCAAAAAAGTGCATAGCGCTTACGCTATGAACTAACAACAACTAATGAACGCTCAATAGCGCTTCACTTTCAGCCTCAATTAAATGAAGCGTCTCAAAAGTTAGCCAACAAAATTAGAGAAAATATCAATAATTTTTAAGCTAATAATAGCAATAACAAACACCTAACAATTAACGCTGTTTACAATTAAAAACAATAATAATTACATATTAACCACTTTTTGTTTATAAATGATCTCGGAACGGATTCTTGAACAATGTCATAAGCTTATCAGTGTAAACACATCTCCAAGCGTTCGATAGCGCACTCAAGCAACTGAGCTTTGTGCAACGCGAAGCCATTACCTTACAACAAGAAGGCTTTAGCCTTGCCGACATAGAGCTTATAACGCAAAGCAACCATGAGAGCGTAAAAACAAGGCTGCGCTATGCCAAGCAAAACCTTAAACGTTTATTAGGAGCAAACAATGAACAAGCCTGATGAGCAGTTTGATCAAAAGCTCACTCAACACTACAAAGAGCGAAAAGCACGCACTACACTACAAAGAGCGAAAAGCACGCACTACACTCAGCGCTTCCCAGCAAAAAGCGTTACTTAATAATGCCAGCCATAAAAAGCCCTCAAGGCTTAGTTTTACGCTACAGTTAACCAGCCTTGCCTGCGCACTGGGCGTATTCGCATTTATTGTGTTTGATAGTAACGAGGGCATTAACTACGCACCTAAAACGGTGCTTAACAGCTCATTTAAAACTATAGACATTCACGACTATTCAATTATTAAAACCCACGAAATAAACCCATCGGGCAGTTACACAAGCGCCATTACCGAGCAAAAACACGCACTCGACACTCAACATGCTAATAGCTTGCGCTTACACCAACAACGCCACATAGAATACGGCACTCTCGTAAAGGTTGATAACGACTGGTACATAGCCAGCTGTAATGACGAGGTACTGGTACAAATTAAGCAGTCGCTCTTAAGTGATTTAAAGGGAAGGCACGCAGTGGAAAGTAATATAAATACCGGTGATATGCTCGCTATGGCGCATAACGGTAAAGGGCAGATTATTGCGCTTAAACATGCGGGAACTGGAGTTAGGCAGTGTGGGGTTTAGATTACAATGAGTTTATTCATCTGAATCTATTTTCTAGCATAGGTATACCAAGGGTTCGAGAAGATTAAAAAGTTTAATTTGTGTAAGATAAAGGAAAACAGAATAAAGTATGAATAAGCCAAAGGAAAACTATGGATAATTTTAAAATATGGTTTCAACGGTTAACATTTGCTAATTTTATTACTTTTAGTATTTATTTCCTATATTCTTTGGGTACCTAACGGAAAGTGGGGGACATTAAGCGATGTTATTATAGCTACGTTCACTTTCATAATAGCGTACACAACTACATTACTTTTGGTCGCGGCTTACATAGCGGGAAACTCTTGGTTTGACCAATTTAAATATCAAAAAGAAAATGAATTTATCGAAACCTTAGTATCTATATTTATATTGAATCAGATTATCAGAGAGTACAACAATCGCTTAAGTATGTATCAAGATTTAATCCACAAAGAAGAAGGTGATCAGAAAAAATTTCCAAGCGAAGCTGAAGGTTTTTTACAAAGTAATGGGATAGATACTTCTGTAAAAACGTACTCCATATCAGATATTATTAATTTCAAAAAATATTATGATTTCATACAACCTAGAAATAGAGAAAAGATTCTCGAATCAATAGTTGACAATAAAAAATATAAAGCTTGGTATATCTAGTGAAGAACTTAATGATGATATCAGCTTACTTAGAAATTCAGAAAAAGAAGATGATCATTCATCATCAAAGAAAATTATAGAAAAATATGCAGATAGCTTGGGCCTAAAAGACTTTACCTTAGTTACAACAAATAGATTCGAAGAATATAAAAAGGGTAGCTTTTAAAACGTAGACTTGCGTTCATCAATCAAGCAAAAACTGATTAAGTTTTTCGCACTTATTTCCGGTAAACGCCCGACGCGCTAGCAAGCTAAGCGCCTACAAAACAGTGTATATACTTGGCTTTAAAGCGGTGAAATATATTGGCGATACGTTGGGTTTCGTGTCACTCAACCCAACCTACGTCACTAATATCTTATAAATCAGCGTTAATGACTACTGCTTTAAAAGTCGTTGTTCTGGATTGTGTAAGTATTTTAAGCCGATGGTCACTATACGTGTATGTACCATTGTTATAACGCGTAGTTGAACATTACCAATAACCACAATTGAGCCTTTACTGATTTCTCCTGAGAGCTTTTGGTTGATCACCTCTTCCAAGCTTATACCCTCTGGCGCGTCTATTTTCATGTGGTATGAGTAAAATATATCGCCTACTAGCGTAACCCCTTTCACTTTAAGTTCGTTGCGCGCTAAATGACTGTCTTGGTGGTTTGTTTTATCGGTTGCTGTAAAAACTAAATCAACAAAAGGTCTGTTATCGGGTTTTAAAACAACAAATAAATGATCGTTTGGTTTTAGTTTTGTTGAGCCGCGTGGCGGTATGATTGAAGGCCCTCGTGTGATCATGGCTACAACTACACTTTCTGGCAGTGCAGCATGAGACAAACTGCGCCCAGAAACGCGAGAAACATCACTTAACGTGTACTCTACAATTTCTATATCAATATCATTTAAGGCGGTAATTTCGAGCGTTGCAGCTGCTAAATCGGGTGGCGGCTCTATTAAACTTAACTTTTTAGCCATCCAAGGCATAGTTGAGCCTTGCAATGTGGCCGAGATTAACACCACGAAAAAAACCACATTAAAAATAAGCTCCGCCCCTGAAAGGCCAAACAACAGTGGGAATATAGCTAAAATAATCGGCACTGAGCCTCTTAGCCCCACCCAAGATACAAATAAAGTTTCGCGATTTTTAAAGCCAAATAATTTCAAAATTGGCGCTACCGCTAGTGGGCGAGCAACAAAAATAAGTGCCAGTGCAATTAACAACCCTTCTAACCATACATCAACCAACGACGAGGGATTAATTAAAAGCCCTAACACAACAAACATGGTTATTTGCCCAAGCCACGCTAAACCGTCATGAAACAGAAAAATACCGCGTTTATATACAAATTTACTGTTACCTAAAATAACGCCGGTTATAAATACAGCTAAAAAGCCACTGCCGCCAAGCGTTGCAGAAAGGCCAAAAGAAAGCAGCCCAAATGCGGTTACCATTACTAAATACAAACCTGATGCATTTAATTTTATTCGATTAATAAACCACACCGACACCTTACCAATTAAAAACCCACAAACGGCGCCTACGCCCATTTGCTGGGCAAATAACTGCAGTAAACCCAGCCCTATTGGCATGTCGTTCACTAGCATTTCGAGCAAACCAACCGTTAAAAAAATAGCCATTGGGTCGTTCGAGGCACTTTCTATTTCAAGGGTTGATTTAAGCTTTTTATTTAGGTGAATACCGGCGCTACGTAAAAGTGCAAATACGGCAGCGGCATCTGTAGAGCCCACAATAGCGCCCAGCAAAACGCCTTGTAATACGGGTAAGTCTAAAATATAAGTGGCGACAAGGCCGGTAATTACAGCCGTTAAAAGCACCCCGACCGTTGCTAAAGCCGAAGCAGGTTTCCACACTTGTTTAATTGAACTGGTTGGCGTTTGTAGCCCACCATCAAATAGAATAATAGCCAGTGCTAGCGTGCCCAGAGCATGCGCAGCCTCTGCGTTATCGAATGATATGCCGGCAATACCGTCTTCACCTGCAAGCATGCCCACCAGTAAAAATAGCACCAGCACGGGTAAGCCAACGCGCGCAGATAGCTTGCTCGAGATAACCCCTAGTAAAATTAAAATGGCACTAACAAGAATGATATTATCTATTACAAACATAGTGTGAGTTTTCTGCCTTGTATAAGTTAAAAAGTAAGAATTTATAGCTATTAAAAAGCTTAAAGCTCATGCCATACAATAACCTAAAAAATATAAATACGGGTACTTAACTGCATATTTAAAACAAAAAAGCCTGCGATTAAGCAGGCCTTTGAGTATTTAAACGAGCAAATTTTATAACACTATTATGCTTGTTACTAAGTACGCTATAAACGTCAGTGCGCCGCCAAATAACGCATACGGTAGCTGCGTTTTAACGTGGGTGAGTAAGTCACACCCCGAGGCGATGGCAGATACCGCGCTGGTGTCGGATATTGGGGAGCAGTGATCGCCAAATATACCGCCGCCTAAAATAGCGCCTACCACCAGCGATGGCGGTAAACCAAGCGCTTGAATAAGCGGTACACCAATGGGGATGAGGATGGCAAACGTGCCCCACGAGGTGCCTGTAGTAAACGACATAACCGCGCCAGTTAAAAACAGCACTGGTACAATTAAGTAAATAGGTAGGTAATCGCCCACTAGCGATGCGACAAATACGCCCGTGCCTAGCTCTTTTAAGCTTGCGCCCAGTGTAAGTGAAAGCAGTACAATACTCACCAGCGGTAATAACTCGCCCATGCCTTTAAAGCCGGTATCTACTAATTGATGGTGAGTAAATTGGCGCGAGCTAATCATTAAAACATATGCAACCACAATGGCTAATACCGTTGCGTATAAAACCGATTTAGAGCCGCTGCCCTCGGCAAGTACGCCGTTGCCGGTGTAAAACATAAAGCCTACCATGCTCACAATTAGGGTAAGTAATGGCACTAGCATGTAACGCGCTTTAGAGCCCTTTACTTCTTCTTTTAGTTCGGTTTTTTGCAGCTCTAGCTTTTGCTCGGCTTCTTTCATTGGGCCGTGTACTTTATCAAAGGCAATGGTATAAAAAACAATAACCAAGGTGATTATGGCGTAAAAGTTATAGCCTACGCTGCCCCACAATACCGATACCGCCGACTCGCCTAATTCGTAATTACCTAACAAGCCCAGTACGAATGCACCCCAGCCGTTTAGTAATATTAAAATACACACAGGGGCGCTGGTGCTATCGATTATGTAGGCTAAACGCGCGCGGCTCATTTTAAATTTGTCGAACAGACCGCGAGATAAAATACCCGAGGTAAGCACACTTAAGTTTGACTCTATAAATACCGCTACGCCGGTAAACATAGTTAAAAAGCCTACTTGGCGCTTACTTTTAGCAACACCTTTGTTCATTAGCAAATTAACGGTAGCAACAACACTGCCAGACTCGCGAATATAGGCCAGTAATGCGCCTATTAAAATACTAAATATGAGTATACGGGTATTACCTGGCGAGCTTGCTACCGAAATAATGCGCTCTATGGTATTTAAAAATGTATTAAATACGCTATTTCCTTCGCCCTGAATGGCCAGTAAGAACTCAGATGAAGCCACTGCCACCAAAAGCGCCATAATCACTTCTTTACGCCAAAACACGATAGCAATGGCAATCAGTGGCGGTAAAATAGAATACCAATGCATAAACAAACCTTATTTATTTTTATAATGACGACGCTTTACTTAACTTAATAGATATAAGCACTTAAGTCACTTACTAACGCTTATTGATTTAATAATGCCTCATAAACAAGCGACACAATAGAGCCGTATTGCGCTGTTTCAAAATTTTTCCCTACGAATTGATAGCGCTTTTCAGTGCCTTTAATAGGAGTATGCCGCGCATTAGTGAGTAAAATAATGGCCAAATCGTAAGCCGGATCAATCACGGTAACTGTGCCTGTCCACCCTGTGTGGCCATAGGCCTGAGCGCTGGCATAAGGGCCAAAGTGCCAGCGCCGCCCTTGGTTATTTCCCGCAAGACGAAAGCCTAACCCGTAGGTTTCATCACTGCTTTGTGGCGTTAAAAATTGCGCTAAGCTACTGGCGTTAAAAATTTGCGTATCGCCATAACCACCTTTGTTAAGTAGAACTTGGCACAGCACAGCTAAATCGGGAGCGTTACTAAATAATCCCGCATGGCCTGCAACACCGTCAAGCGAATAATAAGCACGTTCGTCATGCACCTGCCCTTGCAGTACATTGGTGCGAATATTATCAAAATGAATACGCCCATCTCGAGTATTACCGCTAAGCTCCGTGGCAGCAAACTGCTGACGATTAAAACCTTTTTTAAGCGGATTAAATAAGGTGTTATTGAGTTTTAAAGGCGCGTAAATATGCTGCTCTAGGTATTCATCGAGAGGTTGGCCGCTAATTCGCTCAATTAAAACCCCTAAAATCATGTAATCAATATCAGAGTAAACATGCGGCGCTGTAGGTTCAGCGGTTAATGGCACACTTGTTAATAATAGCTGTTTAGTGGTTTCGCTTGTTTGTGAGAAAAACGCATCGCCGTAAGCGGTGTCTTTTCGATGAAAATCAAACACTGGCGGATAACCGGCACTATGAGTTAGTAAGTCTTTTACTTGGCGGTGCTCTCGGCCATTACCCTGATACTCTTTTAGGTATGAATGCACCGTATGATTTATGTTTAACTGCCCCTCGCTGACCAACTTCATTAATGCAAAGTTAGTAGCAAATATTTTAGTATTTGAGGCTAAGTCAAATAAGGTATTGGTTTGCATAGGCTCTGGGCGCAGAAGCATTAAATCACTTTGCTGATATTGTTTTGCATCGCCATACGCAGTTAATTTTAATACCTTACCCGCTTTAACAACCGCTAATACCGCTCCTGGAAAGCCTGCTTTTATATCGTTTTCAATTAAGGTATCAACTTGGCTAAAGTCGATTTCTTTTGTGGCGCTATTTTCTAAGGTAGCAAATGCAAAGCGCAGGGTTAAACTGCCGCCAGCAGGTTGAATGTTCTCTACCTTAAAGGTGTTCACGCCGTTATGCGTATAGTGCCCTAAATTAAAGTCGTACTCGGTGTTAGCGCGTAAAGGCTCATTAAGTGAGAGCTTTTTATTATTGATGTATATATCGGCGCTAACCGCACTGACATTTTGTAGCAATAGTTGTCCACGGCCCCGGTAGGCTTTAAAAGTGCCGCGGTTATTTACATATTCTCTGCTACTGGGGTTGGGCTCAGGAAAGGTAGCAATTACCTGCGCATTAGCTAACGCGTTGATATGATTAACCGTTAAAGGGCGCTCTGATTTAATTGCTGTAGAGCGACTACAGCCCGCAATAATAATGCTCAGCAGCAATATAACTACTTTATAGTACGTTTTATTATTTATCATTTTTAAAGCCCAATGCACGCATCCCTTTTATTAATACAGCAAATATGGCGCTCTTTGCTGTTTAAACTGTTTTAGCCCGGCTTGCCAACTTTGTTTGATTTCCTCAGCTGAGTGCCCTGCTTCTATGGCGAGCCTTAATTTATCAGTTCCTGCGAGCTTATCCATAAAATCGGCACGTTCAAAAAACAGCTGTTTAGCCTGTGTAAGCTGCTGGTAAGCATTAATTAAATAATTTAAGTTTAAACCTGTGATATTACTATGGCGTAAATCAATCCCTTTCACCATTTGGTTTTTAAACTTTGGATTAAGCGCTGCGCCTTTTATTGAACGCGGGGTAAAACTAAATTCTCCAAGCGCCACCGGCGAGTAACCTATGACCTGAAAGGCAAAGTCAGTTCCCCTACCTATGCTAATAGGAGTGGCTTCAAAAAAGCAAAGTGATGGATAAAGCGCAATTGATTGATCGTTGGGTAAATTAGGGCTTGGCTTTACCGGCAAACTGTATGGCGTTGTGCGGGTGTAGCCTGCAACAGGGATCACGTTTAGCTTTAAATCACGAGCCTGATTGATCCACCCCTCACCTTTGATCATTTTAGCAAGCTCGCCTACCGTCATACCATGCAATACAGGGATTGGGTGCATACCCACAAACGATTTAAATTCTGGTTCTAATAATGGGCCGTCAACATAAGCAATATTTGGGTTTGGTCTATCGAGTACTATAAATTCAACACCTTGCTCTGCCGCGGCCTCCATCATGTAATGCATAGAGCTTATGTAGGTATAAAAACGTACGCCCACGTCTTGAATATCAAAAATAATTACATCTACATTTTGCAATGACTCGGGGGTTGGTTTTTTGTTTTTACCGTAAATAGAAATAAGCGCAATACCGGTTTTGCTATCAACGGCGTTTTGTACATGAGCACCGGCATCGTGATCGCCTCGAAAGCCATGCTCAGGTGCAAAAATTTTAGTGATGTTGATGTTTTTAGCCAACAAGCTATCAACTAAATGCGTTTGCCCCACAAGAGAGGTTTGGTTAACCACCAGCCCTACACGTTTGTTTTTTAATTGGGGTGCATACAAAGCAAATTGCTCTGCACCTACGGCGATTGCATGTTTAGTCTCATTTGCATGTGTAGCAACGGTAAAAAGTGCACTTAGTATAAAAAAGAAGGTAAAAAACACGGTTTTAAACATACAGCAAGATCCTTTTAAACAAGGCATTTAAAATAACACAGCTAAGTTTAAAGAGCAGCTTAGGTTTTAAGAATTAGCGGTCAGCGGTCAGCGGTCAGCGGTCAGCGGTCAGCGGTCAGCGGTCAGCGGTCAGCGGTCAGCGGTCAGCGGTCAGCGGTCAGCGGTCAGCGGTCAGCGGTCAGCGGTCAGCGGTCAGCGGTCAGGTAATAAAAATAAAACACCGAGCCTTTTGCAAGCGCAATTTTTATATTGTAGGCGGGAGTTTACCTCGCGCAGGTTTTAGGTTTTAGGTTTTAGGTTTTAGGTTTTAGGTTGATACGACCCCGATAAAGTAGACACGGGTTTTTAATTCATTAACTCGTATTGCATGGGACTCACATTTCCTAGCGTGCCATGCATTCTTACTGAGTTGTAGTAGTTTTCGATATAAAAGCGA